>JADGNS010000590.1 GCA_017883355.1 Candidatus Solibacter sp. | reverse complement strand
CATGCTGGCGAGCAGGGCGCTCTTGGCGAGCCGGAATGCCTCGCCGGCCCGGCCGGCTTGCCAGAGGCCGAGGGCGGTGTGAATGTTCTCGCCCATGACGATGTTGTTGATGGACCAGCTATAGGGCATCCAGTCGGTGGTCGGCAGCACATAGTAGGCGTCATCGGTGGGGACGCCTTTACCGACCACAGGTATGTGCGGCATGTAAGTACTCACATAGTCCGTCATGCGAAGCGCTTCGGACGGACTTACCAGGTCCGCGTCCATGACGTGATAAAAGCTCCACAGGGCGGCGCTGGGATGGATGCGCTGCAAACCCAGATAGTCCCGGTATTCGCCGAAGGTTCCGCGGTCGGGCATCCAGAGAACTTCGCGCATCGCGCGGGCGATGAGCCCCGCTTCCTTTGCGTAGGGAGCGGGATCTTTACCAAGAAGCTTCGCCAGTTGCGCCGCCTGCGTGTTGTGGTAGTAGTTGTAGGCGCTGGCATGGGTCGTGCCGCCTCCGTTGTAGCCCAGGTCGTCGCTCGCCCAGATGACAGCGTAAGCCTCGTAGAGCGGCAGCTTTTCCGGGCCGTATTCGCGCCGGAAGAGGCGGCGTTCCCAGGCCAGGTGGCGTTCGATCACAGGCCACATTTTGCGCGCGAACTCCAGATCGCCCGTCCAGTGAAGGTGGCGGAAGAGCGCGTCGATATACACCGTGTTCATGTCGTAGTGGGAATTGGAAATGTCGCCGTTGCTGTGCAGCGCGGCTTCGCTGCGCGCCAGGTTGGAGGCTTCGTCGGGCGGAGGAAGTCGTTCCGGAATGGGGTCGGTGTTTTGGCGCGTGGCCCAATACGCCAGGTGGCGCCGCGCGCGATCGTGCCAGCCGAGAGCGTCGGGGGCATAAGGGCCGCGCCAGCCGAGCAGTTTGGTGCGCCATGCGACCGCGCCGTGCATCACCGCCCCTTGCGATTCGTCCCAAACCGCATCGACGCCAACATTGAGCGCGGCGACCGCGGCGTTGATAAAAGGGTCGGGAGTCTCGACGGCGAGTTGCGCGCGGAGGGCGCGGAAATGCTCGTCGGCTTCGGCGAAGATCCGGGGGAAGTCGCCCGTGCGATAGGGGGGCGCCAGCGGAATCTCGGGAGCCTTGCGATCCAGGCCGGGCCGGTCGGCGGTAACCTCACGGTACGTTCCGAGTTCTTCGGCTACCGCGGGTGCGGCGGAATCGGCAATGCGCTGCAGCGCGAAGTAAAGCGGCGCGGCCTTGGCGGAGGCAGCGATAGCGACCCTCGCGGTGACGACCGCCAGCGATGGAGCAGGTGCGGCCGGGCCGGCGGATGCGAGCAGGGCTGCGAGCGATGTCCATTGACGGGCGTCGGCGATGGCGAGGACCGCATCGGGCGGCATGAGTCCGGCGATAGTGGCGGCTTTGGCTCGCAGCGTAAACGCGCCCGTGGAGCCCGGTCCAAGCAGGAACCGGTTGTCCTGGCATGACTCGGGTTTGAGCTGGAAATACTCCCCGATGGGCACGGCTTCGGTGCCGATGTCGCCGTCGCGGGCGCCGCGTTTTCCGCTAAGTCCGCCATAGGCTGCGATCAGTTCCACCGGCGCCGTGAGGCCATCGGCTTCGATGCGCACGGCGAGCCCATCGGTCTGGTGCAGGGCAATCGCATGAATGCGCAAAACCGCACCCGAGCCGAGCAGCGGATCTCGGATCTCGTAGAGCATCGTGCCGGGGCGATACCGCGCGGTGATGCGCGCGGCTTCGTGCAGCCATTTCGCGCCGCGGGAAGTCCTGATGCCGAAGCGGAGATTGCCTCCGTGCCCGGGCAGGTAGAGGGAAAACTCGGGCTGGTCTCCCGCATCGGCCCGGAAGGCGGTGTTGCCGCCGTAGAGCGGACGGTTGAAAAACTCGCCGCCGTTCTCGATCACAAAGTCCTGGCCGTCGGGGGTGTAGCGCAGCGGCCGCTCGATGTTGCCGGCCAGATTGGGTTGAAGTTTGGAAGCGGCAGGCGGATTCTGCCCGGCTGCGCCGCCCGTAACGAGCAGGGTGACGACAAATAGGGAGAATAGACTTTGATTCTCCGCACTGCTGGCGTGGGCCATATGTACAGTCTATACTCGGCATAACGTCACCAGACGAGAAAGGATAAGAACGAGCGATGTCCGAACGAAAGCAGTCCCGCCGGCAGTTTTTCGGAGCCTCCGCGGCGGCCACCGCGGCCGTTGCTTCGGTGCTCGCCGACCCGCCGCACGCTGCCGCCCAGTCGGCCGGAGTCAAACGGGGAGATCTTCCCGACCTGACGATCAAGGAAGTGAAAGTCTACGTTGCGGACGTTTCCAGCTTCCGCCGCCTGAACTCTACCGAAACGGGCGAGATCCTTTCCGTGGTGACCAACAGCGGACACGAAGGGAACTACACCATCGGGAACCGCGGGCTCACGCCGAACTGGCTGGAATGGGCCAAACCCGCGCTCCTGGGCAAGAACGTGATCGATCTGCTGCCCACGATCACCGCTACTACCGGCACAAGAGAGACCTTCGGATTCAGCGGAGGCCGGTCCGGAGGAGGCCGCGGCGGAACGGGCGCCTCCGCCGGCGGTGGCGGGCGCGGTGCGGCGGGAGGCGGTGGCGGTGCGGGCGCCATGGGCGTCGGCCCCGGCAACCGCGGCGGCGGCACATGGCCCAACTACTACACCGCCGCGGCCGAAATCTGCATGTGGGACATCCTCGGAAAGGCTGTGAACCGGCCCATCTACAGACTCCTGGGCGGCACCAAAGACCGCATTATGGCCTATGCCAGTTCCCAGCACCTGCCCAACGTCGAAGATTACGTCGCCGACGCACTCAGTGCCAAAGAGCAGGGCTACAAGGGATACAAGATCCACCCCGGAGGCGGACAGCGGAAAACCGGATCGCCGATCCCCGCCTATATCGGCCACATCGAGGAGATCCGGAATATCCGCAAGGCCGTGGGCGACGATTTCGTTCTGTCCCACGATCCCGTGCAGCGCTATAACCTCTTCGAGGCTCTCAAAGTGGGCCGCGTCCTCGACGAGCTGAATTACGCGTGGTTCGAGGATCCCATTCCCACTACGGATCTGGAGGGCTTGGTGGAACTGAACCGCGCTCTCGACCTTCCGCTTCACGTAGGCGAGTTCCTGTTCTCCATCGCCGATTTCGCCGAGTACATCCGCCGCGGCGCGCTCGACGTGGCGCGGCTCATCGCCGATAACGTGGGTGGCATCTCTGGCTCCATGCGGGTCGGCATGCTGGCCGATGCCTTCAACCTGGAATGTACGCCGCACAACTGGGGCAACCCCACCGACCTCGCGGTGCATTTCCACCTCGAGTTGGCGATGCCTAACGCCTACTGGTTCGAGATGCCGCATCCCGTTACCGCGGCGGACCGCCCCTACCAGGAAAAGTTCCGCATCGATAAGGATGGCTACGTGCTCGCGCCCACGGAACCGGGGCTCGGCTATCCCATCAATCGCGATGCGCTCGACAAAATCATGAAGAGGATCGACCGTTAACGCCCTACCGCTCGAGATCGCCGTTCTCCACCACGCAGGTCACTTCGCCGACCATTCGAGTCCCGTGCTGCACTACCGTCGTCGGCAGGGCGTCCACGGTGCCTTGCCAGACCCGCCCGGGGACGGCGTCCCACGTCACCTCAACCAATTGGCCCTTCTGTAGTTTGCCGATCTCCGGTTCGTCGACGAAGGCGCGCACGCGTACCTTGTGCAGGTCGGCCACTTGCACCAGCAAATCTCCGGCATTGACAAACGCACCCTGCCGCACCGGCAGGGAATAGACCATTCCCGCGCGCGGAGCGACGATGTTCGAATTCTTCAGCAACTGCTGCGCTGCGGCAAGAGAGGCGTGACCCTCAGTCTGTTGGGCCTCGACGTGGCCAATTTCCTGCTTTGAGTAGCGGCCGCCCAGCTTCTGTTGGAGCAGTTGCACGTTGGCTTCGGCAATTCGAAACTGGTTCTGCGCGGCATCCACTTCGGCTTGCGAGGCCGCCCCACTCTGCAACAAATGCTGCATCGCTTGCAGGTTCCGTTGCGCAACATCCCGCTCGGCCTGGGCTTTTACCAGAGCATTGCGCGTGGTCAGCAATTCTTCCTTGGTGCCGCCATTCTCCACGGCGTTGATGTCCGCTTCCGCACCCTTCAATTGCGCCTCGGCTCGGGCTGCCTGCAACCGCGCATTGGCATCTTCGAGTTGCAGAAGTAATTGCCCGGGCTTCACCCATGAACCCTGCTGCACATTGATCTTTTTCACCGTGGTGGCCATGGGGGCGTAAGCTTCAAAGTTATTCAGAGCTTCGATTTTACCGTTGGTAGCGATGCTTTCGGTGATGGTTTGCCGATC
>JADGNS010000589.1 GCA_017883355.1 Candidatus Solibacter sp. | reverse complement strand
GGCAGGAGTTCGCGGTATCTCCAGTGCGACGGATCGGTCCTGGCGGCCAACCGCCGCCGCGTCAGAATGCGGCCGATGCCGGGGTAATCGTATTGCACATCGAGAATCCCCGCGATGCCGCAACGCGGGCAAGTGTACCCCACGCGAACCGGATAGACCGTTTCGCAAAACAGGCATTTCAATCCTCGAACAAAGTTCACGCGCCGCTCCCGGGTCTCACGACGTAACAGGGTAGCACCCAACGCCGCTGTAAGATGATAGGGTTGAGCAAACCTATGACAACTGTAATGAAGAATTTGGAACCCCAGTCGCTGTGGCGGCACTTCGAGGCTCTCTCGGCGATTCCGCGCGCCTCCGAAAAAGAGGCAGTGGCGCGCAGCTATGTGCTGGCGGAAGCCGCCCGCCTGGGCCTTGAGTCGATCGCGGACAAGGTGGGAAACATCGTGATCCGCAAGCCTGCGCGCCCCGGCCGCGAGGGCGCTGTTCCGGCCGTCCTGCAAGGCCACCTGGACATGGTCTGCGAGAAGAACGAAGGCACGGCCCACAACTTCGACACCGACCCCATCCGCCTGGTGCGCGATGGCGATTGGCTGAAGGCGGACGGCACCACGCTGGGCGCCGACAACGGCGTGGGCGTCGCCGCCGCGCTGGCCGTGATGGAGACCGCGGACCTGGCCCACGGCCCGCTGGAGTTTCTCTTCACGATCGACGAGGAAAGCGGACTGACCGGCGCCTCGCAGTTCCCCGGCGGTCTGCTGCGGGCCAAGTACTTCCTGAACCTGGACGGCGAGGAGGAGGGAACGCTGTGCATCGGCTGCGCGGGCGGACTCAACACCGTAGCGCGGCGCAAAGTGACGTTCCACGCAACTGCCGCCGGCGAAGGGTGGCGCATCAAGGTCTTCGGCCTGCAAGGCGGGCACTCCGGCATCGACATCCATAAAGGCCGCGGCAACGCGGTGCGCATCCTGGGCCGCGTGCTGGAGACCCTGATGGGCGACATGCCGCTCGGGATTGGCGCCATCAACGGCGGGAGCAAGCGCAACGCCATCCCGCGCGAGGCGTCCGCCACGGTGACGATTCCGGCCGGCCGCGCGGAGGACTTGAAGAAGGTGGTGGGCGCGGTGGAAACGGCGGTGAAGATGGATCTCGGCGCGTTCGATGCCGGCCTGCGCATTTCGCTGGAAAGTGTGGCGCGCCCCCCGCAAGTGCTGGATGACGCCGACGCTAGCGCGATCGCGGGACTGCTGGCCAGCCAGCACCATGGGGTTCTGGCGATGAGCCCGGACGTCGCCGGGTTGGTACAGACATCCACCAACCTCGCAATCGTGTCCACCAAGGATGGCGAGGTGGAGATCGAAACCAGCCAGCGCAGTCCCATCGCGAGCAGCAAACTGGCTGCCAGCCGCATGGTGTCAACCGTCTTCCGGATGGCGCATTTTGAGGTGGAGCACAGCGGCGGCTATCCTGGATGGAAGCCCGAACCGGCCAGCGATATCGTGCGCAAGTGCCAGGCGGTGCATCAGGAGATTCTGGGCAAGGTCCCCGAACTCGTCGCCATGCACGCGGGACTGGAGTGCGGCGTGATCGGCGAAAAGTATCCGGGCATGCAGATGATCTCGTTCGGCCCGCATATTGTGGACGTCCACAGCCCCAGCGAGCGCCTCAAGATCTCATCGGTTGCGCCCTTCTGGGCGTTCCTCACGGGGCTTTTGGAACGTCTCTGAGCGCGATCAAGCAGCCGTGCTTTGGCGAGGCACGACAGACCACGAAAGACGATGGTCTGTCCCACCGATTCGCCGCGATAAACCGGCCAGCGCGAGAATTCCGCCTCCGAGGAGCAGCAGGGAGCCGGGTTCCGGCGTCGCCGTGAATTGCGGGGCATCGAACAGCGGTTGGCCGTTGAAGAGAAGCGTAGTGCCGTCCGCGGAACTTAACGTCCCCGGCACCCACCCGTTGGTTAAGACGCCCGTGGTTTGGAAATTGTCGTTGAACACGAAGGCGAAGTGGCCCACCTTGCCACAGGCCGGGTCATTGGGGGTCAGGAGGCAAGGTCCCACGATGGGGGGAATCCCTTCCTGCTCGCCGGTTTGGGGGTCGAGTCCGGTAAACTCATCGCCATCCGGCGGATTCACGCCGTGAAAACTGATGGTCAGGTCCCCGGTGGAACCGATGTAGTCGAATCCACAGTGCAGAAAGTACGGGTTTGGGGAATTGCAGGTGAAGGAGCTGTTGATATCGGCGGCAGTCAAATTCCGGGCGATGGTAGTGTGCAGGAAAAGCGCCGTGATAATGCCGCCGGTGTCGTTATACAGGCCGAGTTTGCCGCCGTTATCCGTAGGGTTGAATGTGCCGGTAAAGGTGCTGATGGCGAAGCTGAAATTGTCGTCGATCACACCGGCAGCCGGGTCGTGGACGGTACCGGCCCATGCCGAGGCCGCTAGAAATGCGATGGCGGCGCAACCTGAAAGCGAACGTTTGTGTAGCATTCGGACCCCTCCGCAGCCCCTTGCAGAGCCGTGCCTTTCATGGTTGCGCAGTGCCGGAACGGAGTCAACCTCAGGTTGATCGTCCGCACCCGTCGAAGGGTTGCACGTACTAGAACTTAAGGATCATTTGGCGGGTTTCCTGGAGAATTCCTGGACCATTTGAGCGAATTCAGGGGTCTTGCGCAGCTCGGCCAATTCCGGATCGCTCGTGATCACGTCCAGCGAGTAGTTGTGCCGCAGGCCTTCGCGAAGGCTCGCCACGGCTTCTTTGGTGCGGCCGGCCAGCGCGTAAATCGAGGCCTCGATGTACATCAGATCGATGTTGGCGGCATTCAGCTTGCGGGCGCGCGCGATCAACTGCAAGGCGGTAGATCCGTTGCCCGTTTTGGCGTACGCGATGGCCTGATTGCCCAGCGCGTCGGTATCGTTGGGACTCACCTGCAGGGTCTGGGCTGCCAGCTTGATGGCCGCGTCGTAGCTGGCGGCTGCCAACTCCCGCCGATTGCTCCACCGGTAGGCGTCCGCCAGGTTGAGGCGGAAGCCGGCGTCCTTGGGGCTCATCTTGACGGCCTGCTCAAAATCCGTGGCCGATTCCGCGTAGCGTCCCAGGAAAAAGTAAGCCACGCCCCGATTGGAGTAGGTCATCGCCACGGGCTCGAGCTTGATGGCCTTTTCGTACTCGGCCAGACACTCGCTCCATTTGCCTTGCGAATAGTGGATCTTCCCCAAGTTGGACCAGCCGATTAAAAGATCCGGAGCTAGCACGGTTACTTGACGGTAGGCGTTCAGGGCCTTGTCGTATTGCCCGGAATCGTTGTACACCCTGCCGAGCCGGTTCCAGTTGCGCCAGGAGTTCTTGTTCAGGCGCGTGGCCTCTTCCAGCAGGGCGATGGCCTGGTCCGGCTGGTGCGCCACCCGGTAGGCTTCCGCCAGCCGGCGGACTCCTTCGTCGGAATTGGGCAGCAGCGCCGTGGCGTGTTTGTAATATGCCAGGGCTTCTTCGAATTTTCCGGTGGCGGCGGAGATGCTGAGCAGCGAGTAGTAGACCTCGGGGAGCGACTCGTTGAATCCCTCGGCCGCCTGCGCCGATTGCAGCGCCGCGGCGATCCACGTGTTCTCTTTGGTGATGTTGTACATGGCCAGGCTGGCGTCGGCTTTGCCGGTGAAGGCCAGGGCGAACCGCGGATCGCGCTGGATGGCTTCCTCAAAAAGCCCCAGGGCTCTGGTCATCGTCTCGGCGGTGCGTTTGCCGCGCAGCAGCGTGCTGCCGCGCAGATAGAAATCGTAGGCATCCACGGCGTCCGTGGGCTGCCTGGTGCGCGCCAGTTCTTCCTTGCTCTGGGCAATCTGTAGCGCGCTGACCAGCGCATCGAAGGCTTTGTTCTCCAGGCCGAGCAGGTCCCGGCGGGAGCCGCCGGCCTCGCGCTTCAGCAGGTTGCCGCCCTGCTTTCCAGCCGAATCCATGGCCACGATGATCGAGATCTGGTCACCGGATATCGTCACGCTGGTCCTCACCAGGAGGGTGACGCCCAGGCTCTTGCCGATTTTGGCGTCGTCCTTGAGGCCCAACGTGGGATCGCCCGCCCCTACGGAAGTCACGTATACGTCCTTAAGGCCGGCCAGCTTGGCGGCCAGCGTCTCGACCACGCCATCGGCCAGGTATTTTTCCGCGTCGTCGCCGACGAATTTGGCGGGCAGCACGGCCAGCGAATGCTTGGGCTGGCCGGGAACGGATTTCGGAGGGCCCAGAATCCAGTAGCGCGTGACGGGAATCGCTAATGCCAGCCCCATGGCCAGGACCAGTGCTCCGGCGAGAATGCCCCAGCGGCCCGTCGGTTTGGGAATTTCGATGCTGATGGTGGAAGTCCCCACCTTCGGCGC
>JADGNS010000588.1 GCA_017883355.1 Candidatus Solibacter sp. | reverse complement strand
TCGGCGGCGTGTTGTTCCACGATATGGGCAACATCTACACCAGCCTGAGCAACTTCTCGCTGCGCCAGAAGCAGCGCGATCAGCAGGATTTCGACTACATGGTGCATGCGGTGGGCTTCGGCATACGCTACCGCACGCCGGTGGGGCCGCTGCGCGTGGATTTGTCGTACAGCATCAACGGTCCCAAGTATTTCGGTTTCAAAGGCACGCAGCAGGATCTGCTCAACGCGGGCAGGGATCCCTGCGCCACCTCGAACAAATGCCAGGAGCAGAGGGTCAGCCGATTTCAATACTTCTTTTCGATCGGACAAACGTTTTGAGAAACGCGGCTCCAATTCGACTGATTGGCCTGCTGGCCGTGGCGATGGCGGCGCGCGGCGAGATCATCGACCGCATTGCCGCGTCGGTCGGCAACAAGGTAATTACCGCCAGCGATCTGGACCGCGCACTCCGCGCGGCGGCGTTCCAGGATGGGTTGCAGCCGGATTTCAGCCCGGAGCGCAAGCGGGCTGCCGCCGAAGCGATGATCGAGCAGAAGCTGATCCAGACGGAGCTCTCCAACAGCCGCTATCCCCTGCCCGACCCCGCCGAACTCGTGCCCGCCATCGAGCAGTTCAAGAAGGCGCATTACAAGGACGACCAGCAGTATCGCGCCACCCTGGCCGAGTATGGCATCACCGAAGCGGACTTCAAGGAGCTCCTGTTGTGGCAGCGTACGCTGCTGCTGTTCATCCAGGTGCGTTTTGAGACGGGCGTGCAGTTGGCCGACGGCGACGTGGAGCAATATTTCACCAACACGGTGAAGCCGGCGGCGGAGGCCGCGCATCCTGGACAGCCGGTGTCGCTGGAAGACTACCGCGACCAGATCGAGCGCAAGCTCACCGGCCAGCGCGCCGACCAGCAGATGGATATCTGGCTGCGCGACGTGCGGCGCCGCACCAACGTCGTGGTGCATGAAGAGGTGCTGCGATGAGAGAGAGGGATTCAACGCAGAGGCGCAGAGAGCGCAGAGGAAAGCGCAGAGAAAACCCTCCCAGTGGGATAAGCCTCCGGCTTGTCCATCCGGGCGCGGCCCGGACTCCTCCTCCTGTGTTCTCGCGCGACATTGTTTCCATCTCTTCTCTGCGCTTGTCTCTGCGTTCTCTGCGTCTCTGCGTTGAAATCGTAGCCCCACATCTTACGTAATCTCCTTCAGTCGCCCGGCGGATTTTACGCCGTCGGCGGGGGCGGGGATCACGCGCGCGGGGAGGCCTAAGGGATGAGGGAGTTTGGCGTCCGTGTCGATGCCCAACAGGTCGTACATGGTGCCGATCAAGTCCACCGGATAGACGGGGCGGTCCTTGACCTCTTCGCCGCGCGCGTCGGAGGCGCCCACCACGTGACCGCCCTGGAAGCCGCCGCCGGCCACCAGCGCCGAGAAGACCTGGCCGTGATGGCCGCGGCCGCCGTTCCACGGGGCTTCCCACTGCACTTTCGGCGTGCGCCCGAATTCTCCGTTCCACCAGACGATGGTGCTATCGAGCATGCCGCGCTGCGCGAGATCGGCGAGCAGGGCCGACATGCCCTTATCCATCTCCGGCAGTTTGCGGCGCATGGTCTGGAAATTCAGTTTGTGGGTGTCCCAGCCGCCGTTGTAATTGATGGTGATGTAGGGAACGCCGCGCTCCACCAGGCGGCGCGCCACCAGGCACGATTGGCCGAAGGTGTTGCGGCCATACAGGTCGCGCAGTTCGTCCTTCTCCTGGGCGAGATCGAACACCTTGCCGGCGTCGCCCAGAATCAGTTCGTAGGCCTGCTGCTCGGCCTCTTTAGCGGAGGCCAGTTGCGGATCGCCGGGCAGCGTATTGGCCAGGGTGTTGAGCTTGTGCAGGTACTCGCGGCGATCCTGCTGGCGCTGGTCGGTGATGCCCGGCGCCACCACGCCTTCCACGGCGAAGCGCGCCTGGGCGGGGTCGCCGCCGGTGGCGAAGGGTTTGTAGCGCGAGCCCAGGAAGCCGGCTTCATCGAAGCGCCCCTGCGGCTGGGTGAGCACGATGTAGGGCGGAATCAGTCCTTTGTATCCGGCGTTGTAGCCCTTGAAGAGCGAGACCACCGCGCCCACGCTGGGGTAGACCTCACGGCCGCCCGACATGCGCCCGGTCTGCACGGTGTAGGATGCCGTTTCGTGGGAGTTCACGCCGTGCGTCATGCTCCGGATCAGGGAATACTTATCGGCCTGTTGGGCGAGGAGCGGGAGGAGTTCCGAGATGCGGATGCCGCTCACGTTGGTGGCGATGGGGGTTTTCAGGGGGCCGCAGTAGTCGTTGCCGGCGTCGGGTTTGGGGTCGAAAGTATCGAGGTGGGAAGGGCCGCCCCACATCCAGATCTGGATGACGGATTTCGCCTTGGCATTGGGCGCCGCAGCAAGCAAGGGTGCGGCGGCGCGGTTGCCGAGCAGCAGACCGAATGCGCTGTACAGGCCGCAGCGCAGGGCTTCGCGGCGGTTGAGGGGGACGAGGGGAAGATTGGTATGGCTCATGCTCTTTAGTGGCGGAAGAGGAACTCCGCGCTGTTCATCAACGCCCAGGCCAGATCGTTGACCGCCTCGCGCGGCTTCAGTTTGGCGTCTTGTCCATAAGCCATCACCGCCTGGAGTTCCTCGGAGGTGGGAGGGCGCGAGAGGATCATCAGGTAGAGGCCGGTAACCAACTGCGGCCCGCCTTTGGAACTGCGGATCAGGTACTGAAGCGCGGGACTCTGCTCGATCTTGCGTTCCACGTGGCTGGCATTCAACAAGTGAAGCTGTTGCGCGGCGGTGAGATGGTTGTTGCGTTCGGCTTCCAGTCCGGTATCGCGGGGCGGGCGTCCGAAGAGTTCGAGGAAGGCGCTGGTGATGCTGCCATCGGGCAGGCTGATGGCCCGCTGATCCTCGGGGATAAACGTGAACGGCTCCGGGATGGCGCTGGTGTAGGTTTCGGTGGTGCCGGTGGTTTCGCAGATGGCGTCGGCCAGCACCTCGGCATCGAGTCGGCGCAGCGGGTAATACGCGAAATTCGCCGCGGCTTCGGCGCGCGTGGTGCGGGGAATCGAGGAGAGCTGCCAGGTCTGGGAGTTGAGGATCAGGCGATAAATGGACTTCAGGTTGTAGTGCGACGCCACCAATTCCTGTTCTAAGTAGGCGAGTAACTCGGGATTCGATGGCGGATTATCCGGCCGGATGTCGTCGGGCTCGTGAATGATGCCGCGTCCGAGCAGCCAACTCCACACCCGGTTGACGGCGTTGCGCGCAAACCAGGGATTCTTGGGCGCGATCAGCCAGTCGGCGAAGACCTCGCGCGGGTCGCGGCCGGGGGCGAGGCGCGCCGGGGTTCCGTCGGGGAAGGCGACGGCCGCGGCAGGGGCACCCGCGGGGCGGGGCTTGAAGTAGACGATTTCCTCTTTCCACTCGCCGGTTTCCTTGTACCCGATTTGGGAGAAGAAACCGGCCATCGCCGCCAGCCGCTCGGGGGGCCAGTTTTCGGCGCGCGTTCCCATGAAGGTGAGGGCGACGGTCTGGGCGATGGCGGCCGGTTCCTTGCTCTGCATGGCGCGGTAGAAATTCACCGGCGCGTCGCGGAAATTGCTGCCGCTCGCGGTCAGGAGTTCGCGGGCGAAGCGGTCGTAGGGCTGGTTTTCGCGGATCGCGGCGCGGATCCAGTGGTGATAGGCCTGCGCGGCGTTGGGCCAGAGGTTGATGGGGAACTCGGCCTTGACGCGCAGCAGGTCGCTCCACTTCATGGCCCAATAGTCGGCGAACTCGGGGCGTTCCAGGAGGCGGTCGATGAGGGCGGCGCGTTTGGCGGGGTCGCGGTCGGCGAGGAATTGCAACGCTTCCTGCGCGGTGGGCAGCGTGCCGATGACGTCGAGGTAGGCGCGGCGCAGGAAGACGGCGTCGGAAGACAGAAATGCGGGCTGGATGTCGAGACGTTTGAGGCGATCGAACACGAGGGCGTCGATGGGGGATTGCGCGGACAGGGGGGCAGGGCTCTCAAAGGTGGGATTGAAGGCGCGCTCGGCCCCGGCGGCAGTGACGGCCAGGAAGATCGCAAATAGAGATAAACGCATACAAATGGCTGAATGAGTCTACAGAACGAACCCTATGGTTGGGGAGAAGTTCTGGTTTTCGGGCAGCACAGACGGGATCGCATGGCGCCTTACTCCGATGCGAGCGCATCCAGCACCCTGGAACGTAACGCCCACGCCGTGGCGGCTAAAGAGGCAAGCATGCCGGCCGCCAGCACCAGGGCCAGCAGCACGCTCAAACTCATCACGGGCAGATGACCGCCGCGCACGCTGGCGGCGGGGGCCACCGCGACCGCGGCGCAGGCGGCGCCGGTGGCCAGGCCAGCCACCAG
>JADGNS010000587.1 GCA_017883355.1 Candidatus Solibacter sp. | reverse complement strand
CGCCCTTGTACAGTTTCCGGAACGAGGTCACCAGACGTGGGTCATACTCCATTTCGACACGGGCGCAATTTGCCTGGAACACCTTCCGCAGGGTCGCGGCGTTCGCCAGGTTCGGCCGTCCGTATTTGATTCGGATGGGCCACCGCCGCAGAACCTCTGGCGGGAGATGCGCCAACGACGCAGGGTTCGCGGAAGCGATCACAGTGACATTGTCATAGAATCGCTTCATGCCTTGCGTTGCGGTCTTGAAACTCTCATAGTGACGCGGGTCAAAGGTCATATCGTCGATATACAGGACGGTCCGCCAGGGTTCCTCGGCCATGCGCTGCGCATACTGCCTGATCTGGCCGAGACAATCCGAAGAGATCAGGACCAGCTTTAAACCATCGATCTCACGGACCAGCGCCTGGAGCGAGAGAGTCTTGCCCACACCACCTTCACCTTCGAGGAGAGTGAAAGGCATATGGCTCCCTTTGACGAACGCCGTGAGCAGCGTCCGCAGCCGAGCCACATTCTTTTCTTGATCGATGACTTGATCGCTCGACGCTTCCACAATCTCGACCGGCTCAAGCTCGCCTTGGAGCCCCGCTTCAAAAACCTTGTATCGGGTCAGGGGATCCTGGTTCCGCTGATGCATGTACGCCACCACATGCGCGAGCTCGCGGCCCCAGTCCCGCGAAGCGGCCAGCCTGCGGTACAGCTCGCTTTCCGCGCTTCCATCGGCGTCGCGGAGGGCGAGGATCTGTTCCCGCTGCGAATCTTCGAGACCGGGCATCTCCCGCATCCCCGCGACGAAATCCGATCCCACTCCCGCACCGGTGCGCGCAATCCGGCGAGGCGGAATTCCTTCATATGTGGGTATCCCCAGAGGCTCCTTGGAGAGGATGTCGTGCAGGTCGACCAGCAAGGCGTGATAGTTCCGGAAGATCCCTTCGATATCCGTCCGGTACATCGTCTGTAGGGACCGCAAGAAGTCCCTGGCGTACGCCTTCAGCTCCACACCCGCGCGATCCAGCGACTCCTTGGTGAGAAACGGATGCGTCATGAGCGTCTGGCTGGCCAACTGGCGAAGAAAGATATCTTGATACGACGACCGGACGAACCGCGACGTCCTGCCCGTGTAGGTGAAGATGAGGACCTGCTGCTGCTCGTGATACAGGCTGATCGCATCCACCGGCAGGAACTCGTTCTTCCGCTCGTCCAGCACGACTCGGAACGCGGGTTCCACTTTCTCGTACAACCGCTCCAGCGCGGGCACGCTCGGATTGTCCCGAGCGTCCATGACGCTTTTCGAAAGAGACTTCAATTCGCCCTCGAGGCGTAACAGCGGCCTCGAGAACGGTATCGGGTCAAGCCTTTTGTAGTTCCAGGTTACGGCGCTATACGGGATGACGTTGTTGAGAGAAAGGGTGAACTTCCACGTATCTCGTAAGAGGCGATTCGCGCGAGCGCCAAACCCGCTGAGCACGTCTGCCAAATTTTCCATAAAAGCCGCCACCATGTGTCCGCATGGGAACGCGAAGGTGGACCGCTTCTATTTGACACCCGTCCATCTGAAATGTCCACCGGCTGGGGATCGCCCGGATCGCCCCGCTGGACTTACATCTCCCGACGCCCTTCCATGGCTTTCGACATGGTGACTTCGTCGGCGAATTCCAGATCGCTGCCCACCGGGACGCCCATGGCGATGCGCATCACTTTGACGCCCAGCGGCTTGAGCAGGCGCGCCAGGTAGACCGCCGTCGCCTCGCCTTCCACCGTCGGGTTAGTGGCCACAATTACTTCCTGAATCTCGCCTTGCCCGATACGCTCCACCAGGCCCTTGATCTTGAGCGATTCCGGCCCCAGCCCGCGCAAGGGCGAGAGCGACCCGTGCAGCACGTGATACTGCCCTTGAAACTCGCGCGTGGTCTCGATGCCGATGATGTTGTGCGGCTCCTCCACAACGCAGACCACCTTGGGGTCGCGGCTGCTGTCGCGGCAGTACTGGCACAGTTCGCTGTCGGCGATGTTGTTGCAGATGCGGCACAGGCCGAGCTTATCCTTGACGTCCAGGATGGCCTGTGACAGGTGTTCGGCGTCGTCGCGGCTGGCGCGCAGCACGTGGAACGCGAGGCGCTGCGCCGACTTCTGGCCGATGCCGGGCAGGCGCTTGAATTCCGTGATCAGCCGCGCGAGCGGTTCGGCGAAATCCGGCATTGCCTAGAACAGACCCGGGGGCAGTCCCATCCCGCCCAGCAGGCCGGCCGTCTTCTGCTGGATCTGCGCCTCTACCTGCTTGACTGCCTCGCCGCAGGCCGCCAGAATCATATCCTGCAACATTTCCACGTCGCCGGCCACTTCCGGGTCGATTTTGACGGACAGCAGGTTCTTCTGACCATCCATGCCTACCGTGACCATGCCGCCGCCGGCGGTGGCCGTGACTTTGATCTGCGCGATCTCCTGCTGCATCTTCTCTTGCATCTGCTGCGCCTGGCGCATCATCTGCTGCATATTGCCGGGTAGTTTCATGTCTACTCCTTGAGGTTGCGAACTTTGCGTACTTCGCCGCCGAAAACTTCGCGGAAGCGCTGCACTTCCGGGTTGGCCAGGGCGCGGCCTGTGACTTCGTCCTCAGCTTCGGCTTTGGGCGGCGCGGCCATGCTGATTGGCGACGGCCCCGTGGCCGCTTCTCCAGTGGTGAGCTTCATGCGCAGCGGCCGGCCGAAGACTTCCCGGACCGCCTCCTCGAAGCCGCGGTCCTTAAAATACAGAGCGTAGGATTTCGGAGCCACCACGTTCAGGTCCCCACCGGAAATGGTGATGGATGAATTCTCGACGGCGTCGGCCAGATGGGCGTTGCCCTTTTCGTGCAGCCAGACATGCAGCCGCTCGCGCGGGTCGCCCGCGGTCATCGGCGGCGCTTCGGCTTGCGGCGCGAGCGCGTTGGCGCCGGAGGATTGCGGTTCGGGCGGCCGCGTGCCCGCCTTCTTGGCGCGATCCAGTTCGAACGGCGAAGGGCCGGAAGGGCGCGGTGGAGCAGCGGGCGGCGGCGCCGTCCGGGGCGCTTGCGCCGGAAGTGCCTGGGGGGCGGAAGGCGCCGCAGGCCGGGCAACTGGCGCCGGACCGAGACCCGCCAGCGCCTGTTCGATGGGCAGCAGGCGGCCCGCCTGCACCAGTCGAACCAGGCCGATTTCCAGGTGGAAGCGGGGTTGCAGCGAATATTGCAGATCGCGGAAGAGATCGAGTGAGAGTTGCAGGTAGCGCGTCAGGTCCTCTTCGCTGAAGCCGCCGGCGATGGCGGCCAGTTTCTCGCGCTGCGCCGCGCTGGCGGCCACCAGGCGGGTATCCGCCCCCGCCACCCGAGTGACCAGCAGATTGCGGAAGTAGCGCGACAACTCGCGGCTGAAATGCTGCAGGTTTTGCCCGTTACGCTCCAGCTCGTCCACCACCTCCAGCATGCTCCGCGAATCGCCGCCGGCCAGCGCCAGCGTGACCTTCTCCAGCGATTCCAGGGAGAAGGCGCCGAGCAGCGCGCGCACTTCGGCGGCGACCAGTTTGTCCCCGCAGCAGGCGATCGCCTGGTCCAGCGCCGAGAGCGAATCGCGCACGCTGCCTTCGCCGGCGGCGGCCAGGATGGCCAGCGCTTCCGCATCGGCTTCGATGCCTTCCTGCTGGCAGATCCACGCCATGCGCTCGGTCAGGTCCTCGAAATCCACGCTGCGGAAACTGAAGTGCTGGCAGCGCGACGCGATGGTCGCCGGAATCTTGTGCGCTTCCGTGGTGCAGAGCACGAATACGGCCCAGGGCGGCGGCTCTTCGATGGTCTTGAGCAGCGCGTTGAAGGCCTCGTTGGTGATCTGGTGGGCTTCGTCGACGATGAAAATCTTGTAGCGGTCGCGCGCCGGCTGGTAGCGGACGTTTTCGCGCAATTCGCGCATCTCATTGATGCCGCGATTGCTGGCGGCGTCGATTTCGATCACGTCCACGGTGCCGCCGGCGGTGATTTCCTTGCAACTGGCGCACTCGCCGCAGGGCGTCGCGGTGGGTCCCTGGATGCAGTTCAGGCAACGCGCCAGAATGCGCGCGATGGTGGTCTTGCCGGTGCCGCGCTGGCCGGAAAAAATGTAGCCGTGCGCGATCCGGTTTTGCGCGATGGCATTTTCCAGCGTGTTCTTGACGTGTTCCTGATTGACCACGTCGGCAAAGGATTGTGGGCGGTACTTTCTGGCGATTACCTGGTACATGGGGTGGGTATCCGGATGCCGCGCGGACAATTATGCCAGGCCCCGGGTAATCCGCGGCACACGAACCGCACCACTACCGTTGCTTCCTTCCGGACCTGGCGGGGTTTGCAGCCGTCCGTTGCACGAAGCCCGAGACCTGACAAGTACCTATCGTA
>JADGNS010000586.1 GCA_017883355.1 Candidatus Solibacter sp. | reverse complement strand
TTCCCCCTGCCAGCAGTTGCACGAAAGTCCTTCGGCTGGCGCCGGGGTCTGGATGGATGGTTGCGAGTTCCTTCATCAGCAGACAGACTAGCGTCAAGTGAGGCGCGCCGCAACCGCTCCCTGAACGGTCGCGGCTCGGATTGGGGCCGCAAGGGTTTACACTGAATCTCATGATCCCCGCCGGTCTCAAGCAGCGCGTGCACGCTCTAGTGGGTCCACGGGGCTATCTCGACCGGCCCCAGGATCTGGCGCTCTACGAATACGATGGCGGCATCGATAAGCACGCGCCCGACCTGGTCGCCTTCCCGCGGAGCACCGCGGAAGTGGCCGCGCTCGTCAAGCTGGCGCAGGAATTCGGCGTGCCGTTCGTGGGACGCGGCGCCGGGACGGGACTATCCGGCGGCGCGATTCCGCGCGAAGGCGGGTTGATGATCGCCTTTGCGCGCATGAACCGCATCCTGGAACTCGATCTGGAAAACGAGCGGGCCGTGGTGCAGCCTGGCGTGGTCAATCTGGACATCACGCTCGCGGTGCAGGGCAGCGGCTATTTCTACGCGCCCGACCCCTCCAGCCAGCGCGCCTGCACGATCGGCGGCAATGTCGCCGAAAACGCCGGCGGACCGCACACCCTGGCCTACGGCGTCACCACCAATCACGTGCTGGGACTGGAACTGGTGATGCCCGATGGCACGGTGGTCGAGACCGGCGGTAAGACGAGCGACCTGCCGGGCTACGACCTCGCCGGCCTGCTCACCGGCAGCGAAGGCACCATGGTGCTGGTCACTAAAGTGATTGTCCGGCTGATGCGCAAGCCAGAGACCGTCAAGACCATTCTCGCCATCTACGAATCCAACGAGGACGCGGGCCGCACGGTGGCGGAGATCACGGCGCGCGCCATCACGCCGGTAGCGGTGGAGATGCTCGACGGGGTCATGCTGCGCATGGTGGAAGAGGCCACGCACGCGGGCTACCCGATGGATGCGGCGGCGGTCCTGCTGATCGAGTTGGAAGGCATCCGGGAAGCGGTGGAAGAGCAGGTGGAACAGGTGCGCCAGGCTTGCACGGTGTGCGGGGCGCGCGAGTTCCGCGTGGCGCGCACGGCGGAGGAGCGCGACCTGTTGTGGAAGGGCCGCAAGAACGCCTTCGGCGCGGTGGGCCGCGTGAGCCCGACGTATTACGTGCAGGATGGGGTGGTGCCGCGCACCCAGATCGCGCCCACGCTGCACTTCATCGGCGAGGTCGCGCTGAAGTACGGGCTCACCATCAGCAACATCTTCCACGCCGGCGACGGCAACATGCATCCCATCATTCTGTTCGACGCGCGCAAGCCGGGCGACATGGAAAAGGCGCGGGCGGCGGGCGAGGAGATCCTCACCTGGTGCATTGACGCCGGCGGTTCGATCACCGGCGAACACGGCGTCGGGATGGAGAAGAGCGGGCTGATGGCCAAGCTGTTCCCGCCGGAAACCCTGGAGGCGATCCTCAACCTGAAGATGCTTTTCGACCCCAATGCGCGGCTGAATCCGGGGAAAGTGCTGCCCACCGGCCGCGGCTGCCTGGAGATCCGGCAAGCGCCGCTCTCCACGGGGGGCGTGGTGTATTAGCGAGCCTTTCCTACAGCCTTTCCAGCCAGGCTTCCAGCTCCGGCGCCAGGGGGGACACCACCACAATCGCCTCCCCCGTACTTGGCTGCTGGAACTCGATGCGGTGCGCGTGCAGGAAGTAGCGCCCCAGGTCCGGTTGCGCCGCCGCCCCGTAGAGCGTGTCGCCCACCACGGGGTGTTTGATGCTCGCCAGGTGCACGCGGATCTGGTGCGTGCGGCCCGTTCCGATGCGCACCTCCAGAAGGGTAAAGCCCGGGAACCGGCGGAGCACGCGATAGTCGCTGCACGCCGCGCGGCCTTCCGCGAGGCGTGCCGTCATGCGCGTGCGATGCACGGGATCGCGCGCGATGGGCCGGGCAATCCGCCCGCTCTCGGTTTTCACGTCGCCTTGCACCAGCGCGAGGTAAGTCTTGCGCACCTCGCGGCCGGCGAATTGTTCGGCCAGCCTGCGATGGGCCGCGTCGTTCTTGGCCACCAGCAGGACGCCGCTGGTGAAGCGATCCAAGCGGTGCACGATGCCCGGCCGCATGGCGCCGCCGACGCCCGAAAGCTCGGCGAAACGGTGCAGCAGGGCGTTCACCAGCGTCCCCGAATGCACCCCCGCGCCGGCGTGCACCACCATGCCGGCCGGCTTATCGATAGCGACCAGGTCCGCGTCTTCGTAAAGCGTGGTCAACGGAATCTCTTCCGCCGTCGCGTGCAGCGGGGCCGGCTCGGCGGGTTGCACGTCGATGCTCTCGCCGCCACGCAACGTGTAGGAAGGGCGCGATTCGGCGCCGTTCACCAGCACGTGTCCGCGCTTGATCCAATCCTGAATGCGGGAGCGGCTGGTATCGGGCAGGCGCGCGTTCAGCCAGTTGTCGAGGCGTTGGCCCGCGTCCGGGGATGTCACCTGGAAGATCACGCTAGTGTGCGCGGTCCGCGGTCTTCTCCGCTTCCAGCGTGACTCCGGCCTTGGAGGTGGCGCCAGTGACGGCAGTCCCCACCACGCGCCGGTCGAAAAACTGTAGCCGGCACCAGCGGCAGTGAAACAGGCGGCCTCCGCCGGCCAGGCGTTCCAGGAAGTTCAGAAACCCGCCATGCTTCCGGTCGATCTTGTCGGGCTGTTTGAGCCGCACGACCCGGTACGTGCCACACTCGGGACAACGGCAGGATGGACCAAAATGATAGCGGTAGCGGCGCGCGACAAACTCCTCGCGGTTGCACTTACGGCATTCATAAATCGCCATGTAGCTGAAACGCTCAAGAAAAGTCCGGTGAACCCGCTTCAGTCTTTCACCGCACTGCCCGCACTTCATCCCACGTCTGTTATAACCCAATTTGCGGAAGCGGCACAAGGCGCGCGACAATAGGGATGCCGCCTAGCCCTCTCTCATAATCTATGCTGGACCGCATTACCGTGCATGGCGCGCGCCAGCACAATCTCAAGAACATCGATGTGGAAATCCCCCGCAACACCCTGACGGTGATCACCGGACTCAGCGGATCGGGCAAATCCTCGTTGGCTTTCGATACGATTTACGCCGAGGGACAGCGCCGCTACGTGGAGACGCTGTCCACATACGCCCGGCAATTCCTGGATCAGATGGAGCGCCCCGACGTCGATTCCATCGACGGTCTGAGCCCCGCCATTTCCATCGAGCAGAAAACCACCAGCCGCAGCCCGCGTTCCACGGTCGGCACCATCACCGAGATTTACGACTACCTGCGCCTCCTCTACTCCTCCATCGGCGTGCCGCATTGCCCGGTCTGCGGCAACGAAATCTCGCGCCAGACCACCGAGCAGATCCTGCAACACGTGCTCGCGCTGAAGTCCGAAGATCGCCTCATGGTGATGGCGCCGGTGGTTCGCGGGCGCAAGGGCGAATACAAGAAGGATCTGGAGAAACTTGCGCGCCAGGGCTTTGTCCGCGCGCGCATCGATGGCGTGCTGCGTTCGCTGGATGAGGACATCCCGCTCGACAAACGCAAGAATCACACGATCGAAGTTGTGGTGGACAGGCTGCTGGTAAAGCCTGGAATCGAGAAACGCCTGGAGGCGTCGATCGAGACCGCCACCAAGCTGGCCAACGGCCTGGTGCTGATCGCCGTGGTGAACGGCGAGGAGCGTCTGTACTCGCAGAAGCTGGCGTGCACCGAATGCGGCGCCAGTATTCCGCAGTTGGAGCCGCGATCGTTCTCCTTCAACAGCCCGTACGGAGCTTGCGAGGAATGTCATGGACTGGGCAGCAAATGGACCTTCGACCCGGCCAAGGTGATTGCCGATTCGGCCAAGCCGCTATTCGATGGCGGTCTCGGCCCCGGCGCGGGCTCCTGGCAGATGCAGCAGCGCGTCGAGGAAGTTGCCAAGAAGAACCGCATCGATCTTTCCAAACCGTTCGAGGAGCTGAGCGTGAAGACGCGCACAAGCCTGCTGGAAGGCGCCGGCGGATTGCCCGGCATCCTCGCCATTCTGGAAGAGACGTACCAGGCCTCGTCCGAAGCCTATCGCGAGTGGCTCACCGATTACATGTCGCCGGCGGAGTGCCCGGCCTGCCACGGCAAGCGCCTCCGTCCGGCCAGCCTCTCGGTGCGCGTGAAGAATTTCGCCATCAGCGAATTCACCGGCCTGCCGATTGCCCGCGCGCTGATGACGGTGCGCAACTGGGAACTCACCGCACGGGAGACACAGATCGCCGGCCGCGTAGTCGATGAGATCCGCCGCCGCCTGGAGTTTCTCTCCGCCGTCGGCCTGGACTATCTCAGCCTGGAGCGTTCCTCCGCCACGCTCTCCGGCGGCGAGGCGCAGCGCATC
>JADGNS010000585.1 GCA_017883355.1 Candidatus Solibacter sp. | reverse complement strand
AGGTCGGCGATATCACCACCACTTCGCGCGGCGGCGCCAACGCCTTCCACGGAAGCGCATTCGACTATTTGCAGAACCGCGCGTTCGACGCCACGGCGTTCGGTTCCGTGTCCAAGCCGCAGAAGACGGCCAACGACCTCGGGGGCAGCCTCGGCGGCAGGCTCATCCGGAATCGCACGTTCTTTTTCGCCACCTTTGAAGACATGCAGTACCGCACCGGAGCCGCGCTGCAAGCCACCGTGCCTACCGCGGCCATGCGCAGCGGGGACTTCAGCAACGAGAAAGTCAGCCTGGTGGATCCGCTGAACAACAACGTGCCGTTCGCCAACAACCAGATCCCCACGTCGAGGCTGAATTCGGTAACCACGAAGGTGCTGCCGTTCTACCAGAATGCCAATTTCGGTTCCCCATCGACCCAACAGTCCGCGAACTTCCGGGCCAATGCGGCGAACCCCACCACGTCCTGGCAATACGATGGCCGCATCGACGAGATGCTGACCAGCAAGCAGTCGCTGTTCGGCAGATTGAGTTGGAAAAACCAGAACACAACGTCTCCACAGGCGTTCGTCCTGCCCGCCAGCACCTCGTTCAACAACAGCCGCAGCGTGGTGCTATCGCACAATTACACGCTCCGGCCCAACATGCTGAACGAGTTTCGTTTCGGCCTCAGTAACAACGACAGCGCGACATCCTACGGCTTTGACGGCAAGGCGATCACGGCCACTTTCGGGCTGCTGAACCAGCCGCCGCTTACCTTCAACGGCCTGCCGTCGTTCAATTTCAGCGGCGCGACATCGAGCTTCGGTTATGGCAAAGCGGGTTTCACTAACTCCCACACATACCAGTGGACCGACAATTTCACCTGGAGCAAAGGACGTCACACGCTGAAGTTCGGCGGTGACATACGCAGGCTGCGCGCGCAGACGTCCCTCGGTTTTACGGGTAGCGACAACTACGGGAACTTCGATTTCGACGGCCGCTTTTCGGGTTCGGACTTTGCCGATTTTCTGCTCGGCCTGCCATATCATTCCTCCTATGCTTCGGTGAAGCAGGACAATGACGGCATCGCCAAGCATTACGGCTTCTTCGCCCAGGACAGTTTCAAGGCCACCAGCCGGCTGACGCTGGAATACGGCATCCGCTGGGAATACCATCCGCCGTTCACCGATACCGGTTCGGATATTACCAACTTCGATCGATCCGTCCCGCTCACGGGCCGAGTGATTATTCCGAGCACCCAGCAGGCGCTGGACATCACCGCACCGGGATTCCTGCAGTCCATCAACGCGTGTCCCGGAGCCTCTTTCAATGGGATCCCCTGCACGCCGTTTCTGCAAGCCAACCAGGCGGGTTTTCCGGATACACTGCGCTTTTCGCAAAAGAAGGATTTCAACCCGCGATTCGGGTTTGCCTACCGGCCTTTTGGCGACACGAAGACCGTCATCCGCGGCGGCGTCGGGCGGTACACGATGACGATTCTGGGAGCGGTGTTCTATTCCCTGACGGGCATCAGCAGTTCGGATGTGCGCGAGTTCACCAACACTATCCAGAACAGCAAGCCGCTGTTCCAGTTGCCGCAGATCTCCACCAACGGCAACGGCGTCACGTCCACGCCATACGGCCAGGCGTACTTCGGCACCGCGAACGATCCGAATTTCAAAGACCCTTACTCCATTCAATGGAACCTCAGCGTGGAGCGCGACCTGGGCTGGAATACGGGTCTGCGAGTCTCCTACATCGCCCTGCGAAGCGTGCAGTTGCCATGGGCGCCGGAACTGAACCAGCCGCAGCCCTCCACCACACCGTACGCGCAGCGTCCGCTCACCGACCGGCCGTTCCCGTACTGGGGCCGCATCAATACGCGCGATACCGGGGCCAACGCGATCTACAACTCGATGCAGACCGAGCTGACGCATCGCGCGCGGAGCGGTTTGACGCTGAGCAGCGCTTGGACTTGGGCCAAGGACCTCAGCGATGCCAACGGTCCGACATCCAGCGGGTTCTCGGGAGAGACTGGTGGGGGACGCGTGACCAACTCGCTCTGCCGCAGTTGTGACCGGGGCAACGTGGGAGCCGTCCGCCGCCACCGCTTGATCACCACGGCGGTGTACGACCTGCCGTTCGGTAAAGCGCGGCGGTTCGGCAGCACCTGGAATCCAATTGCGGAAGCGATCGGGGGCGGATGGCACCTCAGCAGCATTCTCCTGCTGCAAACCGGCCCGTACCTGACCGCCACCATGAGCGGAGGCGATCCCTCGGGAACCAACGCCCCGTCGCGGGGCACGCAGCGTCCGGACGCTGTCGCGGATGGCAACATATCCAACCCCACCGCCGACCTGTTCTTCAACCGAAGCGCATTCGTTTGTCCAGGAAGGATTGCGGGCGCGAGCGACCAGTTCAACTGCAACGTCGCGCCGATCGGACGATTCGGCAACGCCGGTATAGGCACGCTGGTGGGTCCCGGAACCGTGAATGTCTCCATGGGGGCCGGCAAGAGCTTCCGGTTCGGCGAAAAGGCCGCCTTGAAATTCGAGGCGACCTTCACCAACCTGCCGAACCACCCGAACCTGAACGACCCGGGCAGCACGAACATCACCAGCATCGCCTTCGGCCGGATTACCAGCGCCCGCGGCGCCGATAGCGGCGGCAACCGCGTCGGGCAGTTTGCGCTTCGCTTCGAGTTCTGACGCTCCGGTTTGGCCGCGGCGGTATACGCCGCCGCGGCCAACCGAACACCCCGATGACGGACCTCTCTCCATCACGCGATGTTCAGGACCTGAGCCGCTTCGGATACGCACAAGAACTCTTCCGCAGCATGGGAGGGTTCTCCAATTTCGCGATTTCGTTTTCGATCATATCCATCCTCACCGGCGCGGTAACGCTGTATGGTTACGGCCTGGAGATGGGGGGCCCGTTGGAAATGACCCTCGGGTGGCCGCTGGCGACTTTGTTCACGCTGCTGCTGGCAGCCAGCATGGCGGAACTGTGTTCGGCGTACCCCACTTCCGGCGCAATGTACCATTGGGCGGCGGCGCTGGGCGGCCCGGCCGCGGGCTGGTTCGTCGCATGGCTGAACATCGTCGGCCTGATTGCGGCGCTCGCGGGCATCAATTTCAGTTGCGCGCAATTCGTTCTTCCCTTTCTTGGCATCACGGCGTCGGCCACCAACGTTTTTCTGATGTTCGCCTTTACGCTGTTGGGACATGGGCTCATCAACCATTACGGCGACATTACGGCGTTCGCCTGGTAGCGCTGTTAAACAACACCAGCGTCATCGTGCATATCGCGGGCGTGGTCGCCATCGTGGGGTTGGTGTTCTGGCTGGCACCGCTCCAGCCCGTAAAGTTCCTGGCCAGCGCCGCGAACTTCAACGGCAGGCGGCCGTACGCCTGGGCTTTTCTGCTAGGACTGCTACAGGCGCATTGGACCTACACGGGATTCGATGGATCGGCGCACATGGCCGAAGAGACGCGCGATCCTCGACGCACGGCGCCTTGGGGAATGGTGATTGCAGTCGCCATCTCCGGCGTGGTGGGCTACCTGCTGTTGATTGCCTTGACCCTGGCGATCCGCTCGATTCCCCAGGTGCTGGCCGCCAAAGACGCGCAGGGGAATCCGGTGCCGGCGGCAATCGTGATCCTCGAAACCGCACTCGGCGCGAAGTTCGGTAATGCCATGGCGGCGCTGGCATCGGTCGCCATGTGGTTCTGCGGATTGTCCTGCGTCACCTCCGCATCGCGCGCCGTGTACTCGCTGGCGCGCGACCGGGGCATGCCATTCGCCGGCCTGATGCAGCGGGTGAACACAAAACACGGGACGCCCGGCGCGGCCATATGGGCCGTGGTGGCGGCCAGTATGGCGGCCATGGCCTGGACGGGCGCGGTCCCCATCGTCACCTCGCTCAGCACGGTGGCTTTGTACCTGGCGTATATCATTCCCGTGGCGCTCGGGTTGCGTGCGCGGCTGTGCGGATCAACCTGGCCGGGCTTGGCGCTATGGACGCTTGGCCGCTGGGGAGTGCCTGTTAATCTCATCTCTCTGCTGTACACCGCGTTCATTTGTTTCGTACTCATCATGCCGCCCAATCAGTTGGCGGCGAAAACACTGGGTGGAGTACTAGCGGCGCTCGGCTTGATTTACGCGATGGAAGTCAGACGCAAATACCAGGGTCCGAAGTGGGCCTGGGAGCAGAAAAGCGGATCGGCATGGCGCAACTGAACACTCCCGCCGCCGCTAGTGCGGAAGACCAGAATCTCGACCGCGCGTACCGGCCGTGGCAGATCCGGATCTTCGCCGCCACGTGGCTCGCCTATGCGGGCTACTACTTCTGCCGGAAGCCGTTCTACGTGGTGAAGGCGGACATGGCGATCGCGCTGGGATTTTCCACCGTGCAGCTTGGCCATCTGGGAAC
>JADGNS010000584.1 GCA_017883355.1 Candidatus Solibacter sp. | reverse complement strand
GCCCACTACTTTGGGATGCGTGTAGTGCGTCAGGCCGACCGCCAGGCCCCGAAACCGCTGGCCCGGCGAACCCGTCATATTCACCTTGATGGTGACGGTCTTGTTGCGCACCAGTTTTTCCAGGCCGCCGAGTTGGTCGAACATGGCGGCCATCTTGGCCGTCACGTCCTCCTCATAGGTGGCGCATTTGGCGATTGCCACAGGTGCCACGGGTGCTACGGGCGGTTGCGGCGCGCCGTGCGCCACCTGCAGCAGGGGCGCCGCCGAAATCGCCGCGATCCATTCTCTACGAGTCATGCTCATGCTATTGCTCCAGTTTGACAGTGGCGCAGATGGCGACGCGATCCACGTCGACACCCCAACCTTCCTCGGTCTTGTACACTTCCAGGGGTTTGTCCGCGCCCCCGGGCGTGATCAGGGTGGCGTGCTTGTAGTCGCCCAGATAGTGCATGGCGACGTTCTCCACCGGGTAGTCCGAATAATTCACCAGGTGCACGATGGCGGTTTTGCCGCCGGGTGCGGCCAGGAAATTGGAGAGCATCGACGAGACGTTGAACAGGCGCACGCCCATGTTGCGGCGGCCGATCATGGCGTTGACATCGCGCCAGATGTCGTTGAGGCGTTCCAGCTCGGCCTTCTCCAGGGTGATGCTGCCGGCTGCCGCGGTGGGGTCCTTCCAACCCGGCGGTCCGGTGAGCAGGGTGCCGCCGCCGCGGGTGAAGGCGCGCAGGATTTCCTTCTGCTCCGGCGTGGTCGCCGCGGCGTCCACGTTGACCGCCATGGTAGCGCCGGCCAGGGCTTCGGCTGAAAGCTGCTGGCGCGGGATGGGGCGCACCGGGGTGTGTTTGACCGCGATCATGTCCAGGATGCCGCCGGAAAGCAGGCCGCCCTTGCCCGGGTCCTGCACCACGGCAAGCTGGCCGCCCTCCGGCATGGCGCGCCACTCGGGGTGCTGCTCGAAGTAGGCGAGCATGCCGGCGATGCGCTTCCAGGTTCCCATGGCTGCCTCTTCGCGCGAGGCGAGGCGGCCGGCCAGGTCGTCGTCGAACGCCACCACCCAGCGCCCGCCGGAGATGCCGGCGTCGGCGATGACCTGGAGATAGCGCGTGGCGGCCACCACGGTCTTCGGCGGCGGCTGGTTGGCGATCCACACGGTGGCGTTGCCCCAGGCGCGCACGGCGCGCAGGAAGCCGGTGTTGGTGTCGATCCACGCGGACGCCGTGGGGCCGGATTTCTTGGCGCCGGCTTCCTCCACCACGATTCCGGGCCAGACGCCCTGGTAGGTGCCGAGCACCGGCGCGTTGGAGCCCAGCGTGAGGCGGCTGCGCGCGGTGAGTTCGATGACGGTGACGTCCTTGATGCCGGCGGCAGTGCCTTCGGGGAATTCGCCTTCGAGGACGATGCCATCCACCTTAGCGGCCAGCGCGCGATCCACTTCGTGGCCATCGCCGCCCGGAGTGACCACCGCCAGCGCCACCACGCCGCGCGCCCGTGCGGCGGCGACCAACTCGGGCGCCGGAGACTTCAGCAGGAGGCAGTTGACGGGCGTGCCGGCGAGCAGTTCGAGCGAGCGCGTGTCGGCCCAGGGCCATCGCACCGGAACCCAGGCGGAAGGCGCTGGCGCCGCGGCGCACAGGAAAGGCACCAAGCTCAGGACGGCTACCCAGCGGCCGGCTCGCATCCACATAAGGTTAGAGTACGACATTTGGCGTGGCTTAAGGCTCCGCCTTGTGCACCACAAGCGCCGTGGTGGGCCAGCGGCGGTAGCCAACCGCCGCGCAGGATGCCATCCTGCCCCACGATTGGACAGTATAATCACGCTTTACCTGGCGGGAGCGTGGCATAATGGCCACGGAGGGTTGCGTGCGCTATCTTTCGCTCTTGCTGGCACTGTGGATTCCCGCGACTGCTCAAGTTGCCCCGATGCTCAACCTGGTAGTGCTCGAGGGCGAGGGTGCGACGAACAACATCCGCCAACGCACCGCACGCGAACCCATCGTCCAGGTGCAGGATGAAAATCACAAACCGGTGGCCGGCGCAATTGTGGTCTTTACGCTGCCTTCCAACGGGGCGGGCGGCGTCTTCGCCAACGGCGCGAAGACACTCAGCATGGTTAGCGACAACCAGGGTCAGGCGGTAGCGCGCGGGTTCAGCCCCAACGGACTGAAGGGCCAGTACCAAATTCGCGTGAGCGCTACGCACCAGGGCCAGACGGCATCCACATCGATCAATCAGACCAACGCGGTGGTTGCGGCGTCGGCCGCCGCGGGCGCCGGGATTTCGGCCAAACTGATCGCGGTGCTGGTCGTGGCTGGCGCGGCGGCTGCCGGCGGCGCGTACTACGCCACGCACAACGGTTCCGGAACCACCCCAGCCGCCACGATTCCGGCCGGCACGACGATCGCGGCCGGCGCCGGTTCCGCGGGGCCCCCGAGGTAATCGCCATGAGGATTCTCGTTATCGCCTGTCTTGCAACATGTTCCCTGTACGGCCAGATGGGCAAGATTGCCGGGCCGTCGCTGGGCTTCGTGTTCGACCCATCGGCGCACACTTTGCGCCGCATCGAAGGGATTCCCGGCGCGGCCCTGGTAGGGGCTCCGGTGGAGTTCGGCTTTGCCGTGTCGTCCGCCGTCGTCGCACCGCGCCTGGATTCCGTATTCGTGCTGGCCGGCGAGGGTCAGGCGCATCTTTTCCGGCTGACGGCGGATGCCCCGCAGGAACGTGCCGTCGACTCGCTGAGCGCACCGCTGCGCGTGGTCTTCAGTCCGTCGGGAAGCGCCGCGGCGCTGTACTCGCCGGGCAGCGTGCAGGTGATCAAAGGACTCCCGGACGCTCCCGTAGTGGCCTCCACCATCAGTTTGCGCGGCAACCCGCGGCCGCGCCGTCCCCTCCCCGATACGCTGGCGATCTCTGACGATGGCGCGTACCTGCTGTACGCCGCCGGCGGCCCCCTGGAATTGATCGGCGCGGCCGGCGATAGCCGCCAGGTCATGGCCGGCGCGACCGGGGTGCTGGCCGCCTTCGCGCCGGGTGGGCACGACGCCGCGGTTACCCGCAACGGCAAGCTCACTCTGTTCCAGGACATCGCCGGCGCCGCCACCGAGCGCTCCTTCGACGGAGTCGAGGCGTCGAGCGCCGTGGCCTTTTCACCCGACGGGCAGAAGCTTTTCGTGGCCAGCGCGACTGGCCGGGCAGTGACCACCATCCAGGTGGCCACCGGCGACCGTTCGGCCCTGGCCTGCGACTGCACACCGGCAGCGCTAATTCCCATGGGCTCCGTCTTCCGTCTGACGGAACTGGGCAGCGGACCGCTTTGGCTGCTGGATCCGGCGTCCGAACGCGGGCTGGTCTTCGTCCCGGCGCCGGCCGCGCAGTAACGGCGATTTGCCCTCCCAACCGGCCGCACTCCCGGTTCAGATGTCGTACATCAACGCTTCCGGCTTGCGCTTTGCGCGAGCGGACGCCACCTGGGAGATCAGGTCGGCAAGAGTGGTCCGGTCGAGCACATTCGCCATGGCGTCACGGACTTGCCGCATGATGATCCGGGTTCCGCAGGATTCGACATCCGGGCACTCGGGGCACGGGCGGAAGGCCGTCTCGCTGGCGCAGGGAAGCGGCGCCAATGGACCTTCCATCATGCGGATGAGGGAGCCGACCGTAATCGTCGAGGGCGGCCGGCTGAGCTGGTATCCGCCTCGCGGGCCCTTCTTGCTAATGAGAATGCCGGTCCCCTTGAGTTCCTGGAGAATCACTTCCAGGAATTTAATCGGAATGGTTTCTTGTCTGGCAAGCGTAGCGATGAGTACAGGCCCTTCGCCGTACCGGCTTCCGAGCGCCAACACTGCCTTCAGGCCGTATTGCGTCCGCTTCGAGATCGTCCGCATCGTCTACTTGTTTACAGGGTAACTGTATTGGCGGCAACGTGCAGTCTCTAACCTAAAGCAGTTGCAATCATTGTATTGTCGATCTACAATGACCACAATGAGATTCGACGATAATTGCCTCAGTATTGGAAAGACCCCGCTGGTGAAGTTGAACCGCGTGGTCGGAAACTCCACGGCGACGGTCTGGGCTAAGATCGAGGGCCGAAACCCGGCATACTCCGTGAAGTGCCGCATCGGCGCTTCGATGGTGTGGGATGCGGAAAAGCGCGGTGTTCTGGTGACGGGCAAAGAGCTGGTAGAGCCGACCAGCGGGAACACGGGAATCGCCCTGGCCTTCGTCGCGGCGGCACGCGGCTACCCTATCACGCTTACCATGCCGGATACGATGTCGCTGGAGCGGCGGCAAGTCCTGGCGGCCTTCGGCGCCAAACTGATCCTCACGGAAGGCAGTCTCGGCATAAAGGGTTCGATCGCCAAGGCCGATGAGATCTACGCTTCCGATCCTGGCCACTACGTGCTGCTGCAGCA
>JADGNS010000583.1 GCA_017883355.1 Candidatus Solibacter sp. | reverse complement strand
CCAGATGCGCGAGATCGAGCCCCACGTCGGCGGCGTGGCCGCTCTGCGCGTCCCGCAGGAAGGCATCGTGGACTATGCCAAGGTCTGCGAAGCCCTGGTTGCCCAACTCACCGCGCGCGGCGCCCGCGTAGTCACCGGCGCGCGCGTCGATGCCATTCGCCGCCAGGGGGCCGGCTGGATCGCCACCACCACCGCCGGCGCGTTCGAAGCCGATTTCCTGATCACCTGCGCGGGACTGCAATCCGACCGCGTCGCCGCTCTCGCCGGTGAGCGGCGCGACATGCGCATCCTCCCCTTCCGCGGCGAGTATTACGGTATCCGCCCGGAACGCCAGCACCTCGTGCGCCATCTCATCTACCCCGTCCCCGACCCGCAGTTTCCCTTCCTCGGCGTGCACTTCACGCGCCTGATTCACGGTGGCACCGAAGCCGGTCCCAACGCCGTGCTGGCCTTCGCCCGCGAAGGCTATCGCAAGACCGATTTCAACGCGCGCGACCTCTTCGACGCCCTCACCTACGGCGGCTTCTGGCGCTTCATGCGGCGCTATCCTTCCATGTGCTGGTACGAATTGCGCCGCTCCTTCAGCCGCGAGCTCTTCTGCCGATCCCTGCAGCGCCTGGTGCCGGAGATCCAACCCGGCGATCTGGCCACCGGCGGCAGCGGCGTGCGCGCGCAGGCCATCGCACCCGAGGGCGAACTGGTGCAGGACTTCCGCCTGATCGCGCGCCCCAACGCCTTGCACGTACTCAACGCGCCAAGCCCGGCCGCCACGGCATCGCTCGCCATCGGAGCGGAAATCGTCGAAATGATCGCGGTGCGGTGAGTCCATCGCACTCCATAGGCCTCGTTTTTTGGTTTTCTCTGCGCTTCCTCTGCGTTCTCTGCGTCTCTGCGTTGAAAGGGAAACCTCGTTGGTTCCGGCTTCGCCGCGGGGTACCCTCTCGGTCGGGAGCGATATCCACGCCCGCCCGGTGTATACTGGCATTTCGTCAGGCCACATCGCCAAAGGGGGGGACCCAACCGCGTGAACCCGCTGCATCCTACACGCCGTACCGCACTCGGCACCGCCGCCCTCGGCGCTCTCGCCTATCGACGCCTCCTCGGCGCCAACGACCGCGTGCAGGTGGGCTTCATCGGCTACGGCCTCATCGGCGCCCAGCACGTCTTCGATTTCAAGAATCAGAAGGACGCCGATCTCGCCGCCATGTGCGACGTCTACCAGCCTCGCCTGGAACAAGGCGTGGCTGCCTGCGGCGGCGGCGCCAAACCCTATTCCGATTTCCGCCGCATGCTGGACAACAAAGACCTCCAGGCCATCGTCGTCTGCACCCCCGACCACTGGCATGCGCTCATGACCATGATGGCCTGCGCCGCCGGCAAGGACGTCTACGTCGAAAAACCGCTCACCGTTTTCGTCAGGGAGGGCCGCTGGATGACCTCTGTCGCCCGCCGCCACAACCGCGTCGTGCAGGTGGGCACGCAGCAGCGCTCCGGCCTCCACTACCAGCGCGCGCGCCAGCTTCTGCAAGCCGGCTACCTCGGCAAGATCATGAGCATCCGCGCCGCCAACTACCGCAATATCATGCCGGGTTTCGGCTCGCCCCCCGATAGCGCCGCGCCCCGCGACTTCGATTACGATATGTGGCTCGGCCCCGCGCCCGCGCGCCCCTACAACCCGCAGCGCGGCATCTACCATTTCCGCTGGTTCTGGGACTACTCCGGCGGCCAGATGACCAACCTCGGCGCGCACGAGATCGACATCATGCACTGGGTCATGGGCGTCAGTGGACCCTCCGCCGTCTCCTCCACCGGCGGACGCTTTGCCGTGCAGGAACTCGGCGAAACGCCCGACACCCAGGACGCGCTCTTCGAGTACCCAGGCTTCACCACCGCCTATTCCTTCCGCGAAGCCAGCGCCGGCCGCCGCGCCGGAGCCGGCCTCGAATTCTTCGGCCCCAAGGGCAGCATGACCATCTCGCGCGCCGGCTTCGAAGTCTTTCCCGACATGAAATCCAACCCCGCCAACGCCATCCCGGTCTTCCAGGGCCAACCCGCCGGCGGGCCGGAACGCGCCAGCGTGAAGCCCGAACCGTGGGTGGAAGCCGTCAAGGAATCCGGCTCCAGCGCCCAACAGTTCGACCTGCACGCGCGCAATTTCCTGGATTGCGTCAAGAGCCGCCAGCGCCCCATCGCCGACGTCGAAGGCGGCCATCAAACCACCACCGCCTGCCACCTCGCCAACCTCTCGCTCCGCCTCGGCCGCAAGCTCAAATGGGATCCCGCGAAAGAGGAAATCCTCGGCGACCGCGAGGCCTCCGCCATGCTCGAACGCCCCTATCGCAAACCCTGGGACGCCGTCCTGCGAGGTCTGCTCTCATAAGCCGTCGAACCACCACTTGGGTCGGAGATCCTCTGTCCGAAGTTCCGCGGCTGATATGATGGCTCTCATCATGCAACGCAGGAGCTTTCTCGCCGCGCCCCTGGCGGCGGCTTATCCGCTGGGGGCCGCCGAACCCGAACCGCGCGTGTACGCCTCGGGCGACGGCATTCCGCACACCCCCGCCGAGTACGCGCAGTTGCTCGCCTCTCTCGCCAACACCGGCAACCTGACGGCGGACGACTACTCGCGCGGCGGCGTTGTGGAGCAGTTGGAAACCCGCGTGGCCGCGTTGCTCGGCAAGGAGGCGGCCGTTTGGCTGCCCACCGGCACGCTGGCCAACCATCTCGCCGTCCGCCTGCTCGCCGGCAACCGCCGCCGCGTCCTCGTCCAGGCCGAAAGCCACCTCTTCAACGATTGCGGCGATTGCGCCCAGACTCTGAGCGGCTTGCATCTGGTTCCCCTCGCGCCCGGCCGCGCCACCTTCACCCTCGAAGACGTGGAACGCGCCGCCTACGATGCCTCGCTCGGACGCGTCGAAACTCCCATCGGAGCCATCCAGATCGAAACCCCCGTGCGACGCCGTCAGGGAGAGCGCTTTGACTTCCAGGAGATGAAGAAGGTGGCCGGCTGGGCACGCGCGCACCACGTCGGATTCCATCTGGATGGCGCGCGCCTGTTGCTCGAAAGCGCCTACGCCGCCCGTCCGGTCAAGGAGTACGCCGCGCTCTTCGACACCGTGTACATTTCCATGTACAAGTACTTCAATGCCGCGAGCGGCGCCGTCCTGGCCGGCCCCAAGGCGGAACTCGCCGGCCTCTACCACGCGCGCCGCATGTTCGGCGGCGGCTTGCACCAGGTCTGGCCCTTCGCCGCCGTCGCCTTGCACTACCTCAATGGGTTCGAACCGCGCTTCCGCACAGCCATGGAATCCGCCGAACGCGTAATCGCGGCGCTGCAAAAGGATTCCAACTTCGCTCTCGAACGCATTGCCAACGGCACCAACCTATTCCGTCTCCGCGTATTCGGCGTCAACGCGCCCGTGTACCAGAATCGCCTGGAGAACGCCGGCATCAGCACCAACAATCCCACCGGCGATTGGTTCAACATGCAGGTAAATGAGACCTGGGCGCGCCTGCCCGCTGCCGAAATCGCCGACCGCTTCCGCCGCGCCCTGACGTGATCCATCCTTCTTGGTTTTCTCTGCGCTTCCCTCTGCGTTCTCTGCGCCTCTGCGTTGAAGATGTCTGCTTGTTCTGCGCCGAGCCACTCTACTCGTACCGCAGCACTTCCGCCGGCGCGATCCTGGTCGCATTCCACGCCGGGTACAGCGTCGCCAGGAAGCTCACTGCCACCGCCAGGCCCGCGATCCAGATCGCGTCCATATACTGCGCCTCGAACGGAACGAAGCTCATCGAGTACACCGCTTCCTCCAACGGGATCCAGCGATATTTCCCCGCGAAATAGCACAGCGCGTGTCCCGCTACCAGTCCGATCCCGCTGCCCACCACCCCGATCAGCACGCCCTGCAGCATGAAGATCCGCCGGATCTGCTCCCGCCGCGCGCCCATCGACATCAGCACCGCGATGTCCCGGTACTTCTCCATCACCATCATCACCAGCGTGATGAAAATATTCAGCGCCGCCACCAGCTCGATCAGGCTGATCACGATGATCGTCACCAGCCGCTCCATCTTCAGCGCCCCCAGCAGTTGCTTGTTGCGCTCCATCCATGTGGTGGTGGTGTACCGCTCGCCCGCCACCTTCTCCACATCCTTGGCGATCTCCGCCGCGCGATTCAGGTCGTCCACGTTCAGCTCGATCTGGTTGATCTGGTCCACCGAGAGCGCCTTCTGCGCCGCGCCCATCGCCAGGTAGGCCCAGTTGTCGTCGATCTCGAAGAACCCGGTTTCAAACAAACCGCACACCTTGAAACGTCGCGTGACTGGCCGTACGCCTACCGGCAGCATTTCGTCCGTCAGCAACCCGATATTGTCCCCCACGCGCATCCCCAGGTCTTCCGCCATCCGGGCACCCA
>JADGNS010000582.1 GCA_017883355.1 Candidatus Solibacter sp. | reverse complement strand
CTCGACAGCCGTGTCGGACGCTGGTGCTACCGCCCCGACGACCCGAAGCCGCCGGCGCCGCGTGAGGAATCCCCCAGACCGCCCTCCAGCCACTCCACCGCCTCGTAGCGAGCCAGAATCATCTGCGCGATCCGGTCCCCGGTGTGGACGGTGTACGGCTCCCGCCCCAGGTTCAGCAGGATCACCCGCAGCTCCCCACGATACCCGGGGTCAATCGTCCCTGGAGCGTTAGGAATCGTGATCGCGTGCTTCAGCGCCAGACCGCTGCGCGGCCGTATCTGCGCTTCATAACCGGGAGGCACCTCGATGGTCAGCCCGGTCGGCACCAGGCGTGGCGCCCCGGGTTCCAATACAACGTCCTCCACTGCATGTAAATCCATGCCGGCGTCCTCCTGTGGTCCGTGAGCGTAAGACGGCAGGATGGCCTGCGGGTGGGTGCGTTGGATTCGCATCTGCATCCCCGCTATGATAGCGTCTTGACCCCCACGAAACGTGTCATCACGGTAGCGCCCATGCCGCCCGAGAAGAGCGCCTACGCCCTGGCTCGTTACAGCCGGTCCCCCGATTCCATCCGCGAATCCATGGAGTGGGTGCGTACCCACAACTCCGAGAAATTCCTGGAGAGCTTCTACTTCCAGTACGGCCACGCCTCCATCGCCGATTTGGGCCACACCGTGATGTGCTTCGAGGGCATCAGCGAACTGGCCGCCACGGAGATCGAAGCCGAGCCGCTCTGGGATGGCCAGGCCAAGTCGTCGCGCTACCAGGATTTTTCCCGCTCCGGGTTCATCACCCCGCCCGAACTCACTGGCGATTCCGTTGCGGAGTATCGTGACGCCGGCGAGGCCCTGCTCGCCGCCTACGCCAAGGTGAAGGATCTCGCGTTTGCCGCCTTATGCGAGCGTCTGCCGCGCCCCGCAGACATGAAGCCGGACGCCTACGAGCGCAACCTCGCCGCCCGCGCCTTCGATGTAGCGCGCTACCTCCTTTTCTGGGGCGTTCCCACGAATGTCGGGCAAGTGGCCAGCATCCGCACCGTGGAAAAGCAGATCCGCCGGCTGAAGGCTTCCGAATTCCAGGAACTGCGCAGCCTGGGCGACGAAATCGCGCAGGCCTGCGCCGCCCCGCCCGATTGCGTCTGGGATGCCGACGCCAAGACCGAGCCCCTGGCCCCCACCCTGGCACGCCACGCCGACGCCGACCAGCACGTCGCGCAATCCCGCGAAGACCTCAAGCTGTGGGCCGCGCAGAACCTTCCGGCGCGCGCCGGCCAGGAAGTTGGCCGCGTCGACCTCATCCGCCCCACCAACGTTCCAGCCGACATCGCCGCCACGCTGCTCTATCCTGTTACCGCCCGCCCGTTCCGCGAACTTTACGATCTCGCCTGCACGTGGAGCGAGCGGCAGCGCGCCGAAGTCATCGACGTGGCGCTGCAATCGCGCACGCGCCGCGACGAGATCCTCACCGGTTTTCGTGGGGGCTTGTACGCCTACGATATGGTGATCGATATCGGCGCCTTCCGCGATCTGCACCGCCACCGCCGCTGCCAGAAATTCCGCCAGCCCTACAGCGGCAATCTGGGCTTTGACACGCCGAAGCTGGTCACCGAATCCGGCGCCGGGGAAATTTACCGCGCCGCCATCGCTTCCGCGCTCGCCGTGATGAAACGTCTCCCCTCGGGCGCCGGCGAATACCTGCTCCCCTTCGGCGCGCGCTCGCGCTTCCTGTTCAAGATGGATTTCGCCGAGGCGGAGTATATCTCCCGCCTGCGCAGCGGGGTGAAGGGCCACTTCAGCTACCGCGAAATTGCCTGGGAGATGAAGGTCAAAATGGAGCAACTCGAACCCGAGCTCGGTCGCCTGATCGACGCTACCCCGCCCTGGATCGAAGACCCGCTGAAGCGCTGAGAGGGCGGCGGATGTCGCCAAGAATTCTCTTGACAGCTTCGGCCGCCAACTGTATAGTGTTTATAAACAGTATACAGTGAGCGACGATACGCAAATTCGAATCGACCTCGACGCCTCGACGCCGGTCAACCGCCAGATTGTCGATCAGATCCGCACCCTCCTGGTGGAAGGCGCGCTGCCACCGGGCGCCGACCTGCCCAGCGTGCGCCGCCTCGCCACCGATCTGGGCGTCCATTTCGCCACCGTGGCCGACGCCTATCGCACTCTCGCCGAAGAGGGGTGGCTCGAAATCTCTCACGGACGGAGCGCGCGTGTCCTCCCGCGCCGCGCACCCGCCGCCGACCGCGAAGCCGACGACCTGTTCCGCCGCCGCCTCCGCCAACTCGTCGCCGAAGCCCGATCGCAAGGCGTTTCGGCAAAGAAGATCGCCGGCGAACTCGACTCGCTGGCGAAAGGAATGATCCCATGAATCCCGCTTGGCCCGCTATCTTTCCCCTCGCGCTGCTGCCCCTTATCTTCCACTGGATGCCCCTGTGGCGCCGCAACGACATCTGGTTCGGTGTCACCGTGGCACCCGGGTATACGGACGGCCCCGAAGCGCGTGCCGTGCTGCATCGTTTCCGGATCGCCGTCTGGCTACTCGCTCTCGCCGCCGTCATCTTGGCCGCGCTTGCAGCATCCACGTACCTTCCCTGGGCGCTCCCGGTGGCCATGACACTCGAAATCGGCGGCGCTCTCGCCGCCTTCGCCTACGCGCGCCGGCAGACTTTGCCGCGTGCGGTGCGGCCCGGCCCCCGCTCCGCCTCGCTGACGGCCGCGCCCGAGGGACTGCCCGGAGGCATCGCGGCCGCGCTTGTGCCCTACGTCATCCTCGGCGCCGCCGCCCTCTATCTCGCCATCAACTGGGATCTGATCCCGCGACGCATCCCTGTGCACTGGGACTTCATAGGTGCCCCAGACCGCTGGGCCGAGCGCAGTTGGCAGAGTGTTTTTGCGCCCTTATTGCTCGGCGCGATCCACACAGGACTTATGCTCCTGATCGCGCTCGGCATCCTGCGCGCCTCACCGCGCGGCCGCGTCGCCGCGAATGCCGCCGCCACCGCGCAATTCCGCCGCGCCATATTGCAATTCCTCGTCGCCGCCGTCTGGGGAATGTCCTTGCTGCTGGCTGCGTTCGCTTTGATTCCGCGCTCCCAGAATTCGCTGGGTGGCCTGCCCCAGATCCTAATCCTGGGACTGCTTGCCCTCGCCGTCGCGTTCATCTGGCGCATCATCCGCATTAACCGCACCGTCGCCAGCGGCGGCGACGGCACGCCCGACGAGTGCTGGAAGCTCGGCTTCTTCTATTTCAACCCCGCCGATCCCGCGATCTTCGTAGAGAAGCGTCTCGGCATCGGGTACACCTGCAACTTCGGAAATCGCACGGCGTGGCTGGCCCTGGTGTTGATCCTCTTGGTCGGCCTGGTCCCCGTACTCCTGAGGTATTTATGAAATCGCTATTATTCACTCTCGCCGCCTGCGCGCTCGCTGCAGCCGCCGGCGACGCCCCATTCGCCGGCGATTGGATGGGCACGCTCGAAATCAACGGTACCCCTATTCGCATCGCCCTCCATCTCAAGCACGACGACGGCCGCTGGTCCGGCACCTTCGACAGTCCCGATCAGGGAGCTAGCGGCATCCCGATGGAACAGTTGGCAGTAGACGCCAACAAGCTGGTCTGGAAAATGGCCGCTGCCGGAATTGTCTACGAAGGCGCCTTCGACCCTGCCACCGGCGCGATCTCCGGGATCCTCTCTCAGGGCAGCGGCAAACTCCCCCTACAGTTCAAGCACGTAGCGCCGCCCCCTCCGCTGCTACGTCCGCAGGAACCCAAACCGCCCTTTCCCTATGTCTCCGAGGCCGTCAGCTACCCGAACCCCAGGCCGAAGGCGTGCGCCTCGCCGGAACGCTCACCAAACCGAAAGGGCCGGGCAAGTTTCCCGCCGTGTTGCTGATTACCGGTTCCGGCCCGCAGAACCGCGATGAGGAGATCTTCGGCCACAAACCGTTCTTCGTGATTGCCGATTTCCTCGCCCGCCACGGCATCGCCGTGCTGCGCGTCGACGATCGCGGCGTGGCGGAATCCACCGGCAAATTCGCCACCGCCACCACGGCGGATTTCGCCACCGACGTCGCGGCCGGCGTACAGTTTCTGCTCCAGCGGCCCGAGATCGACGCCAAACACATCGGACTGCTGGGACACAGCGAAGGCGCCATCATCGCGCCCATGGTGGCCGTCCGCATGCCGGAAGTGGCCTTCCTCATCTTGCTGGCAGGCCCCGCCGTTCCTGGCGACGAGATCATCGTGCAACAGATCTATCGCGGCAACCTGGCCGGCGGCGCTTCGGAAGAATCGGCGAAGCAGTCGCGCGAACTCGAGCGCGCGATTCTGAACATCATCAAGAGCGAACCCGACGCCGCCACGCGGCAGGCCAAACTGGCAACGCTCGCCGAAGGAACCCCAGGCCTCGA
>JADGNS010000581.1 GCA_017883355.1 Candidatus Solibacter sp. | reverse complement strand
GAGGATCAGGCCGGTCGCCATCGGCGGCGGGCCAGACGATCCGCTGCGGCAGGACCGGCGACCAGGCGCATCACTCCATGGCCAATGATCCCCAACAGGACGTATGCCCCGGAGGTGGCGAGCATCGGCGCAAATCCTGGCGGGTAGGAGCCCCACTCCGGGAACGTTGCCATGTACCAAGAGTCCCGCAGTGGTCCGACGACTGCGACGACGCATAGGGCCACGGCCAGACCGCGCCCGCCAAACCGGCGGGCGATACGCCACGTGATGAGGAAGATGAACCCGCACGGAATCATGCCGATCCACATTATTGTCAGGAAATACGGCTCCCAGGCCATCACAAAGTGCCACCATTGAGCGCTCTCGCCGATGGCGACAATGGCTAGGCCCGCCCCGCCCATGACTGCCGCGCCAGCTAAAGCGCCCGCGAGGCGCCTCAGCGTGGCCCGCGTGAGAACCGCTACGACGGCCAGGATGATCAGATACATGCAGCTAAAGAGGTAGAGTTGTTGCTCAGTCACTGTCGAGTTTATATCACGAGTTTCCACCCCTACTGGGAAGTTTTCGCAAGGATCGACGGCGTGGGATACTTTTCGTACCGGGCCGAACAGGCGCTAGACCGAGTTCCCGCCGACGTCATCGCAGACCGCAGCCGTGGAACGAACCTCGACAGCTATTGGATCCGCAAGGGCCGCTAACCGCCACTCTGGCAAACCGAACAGCTTAGGAGGGCCGTCGATGATCCTCGCGCGCAGGGCGTCCTGGAATCGACACAACTCCTCGTGCTAGAACGGAGGAGACACTCAGTACAGAATGGAGGATCTATGGCCGGTCCAGCGCCTGGCAGGAAGCTCCTGCTGATCAGCAACTCGGTTTGCCACGGAAAGCCATACCTGAATCATTGCGCCGTCGCTATCCGGCAGTTCCTGGGCGACGCTACTAAGATCACCTTCGTACCCTACGCGGCCAGAGACTGGGACGGATATGCCCGCCAGGTTCGCGGCGCTCTCGCCGACTTCGGGCTCAAGGTCGAAAGCGTTCACGAAAACGGGCCTTGGCCCCACACGCTCCCGGACAACCCGGCCGTTTTTGTCGGTGGCGGCAATACCTTCCGGCTCTTGAAGACCCTTCAGGACGGCGGGCTGTTGGATCAGATCCGGCGGAAAGTCCTCGACGGAATGCGGTACATGGGGTCGAGCGCGGGCGCGAACCTAGCCTGTCCCACCATCAAGACCACCAACGACATGCCGATCGTGCAGCCGGCGGATTTCCATGCTCTCGGCCTGGTGAGCTTCCAGATTAATCCGCACTATATAGACGCCGATCCCAACTCCCGGCACATGGGCGAAACGCGCGAGAAACGGATTTCCGAGTTCCACGAGGAGAACGACACGACAGTGATTGGACTTCGCGAGGGCTCGTGGATTGTTGTGGACCAAGGGAGGGCCACGCTACACGGCGAGACGGGCGCGAAGATATTCCTCAAAGGCCATGCCCCCGCGGAGTGGGATAGGCAGACCGACTGGCCTGCGTGAGCAGAGAGAAGATCGAGGCGCGCGGCTTCTCGGGGTCCGGGTCCTGGATTCTCGCACCGTGGCAGGCAGCGGCCCTGCGCAGGCCGCCGCAGCCGCTCCCTTGTGTCCGGTGTTACTATCCTGATGAGTCGATATCTCTATGAAGGCTTCCACGTTGATCCTCCCCGCGATAGCTGTTTGCGCAGTCGCGATCCAGCCGTCGTTCGCCGCCGATCGCGTCAAGACCGCTAACGGCATCCTGGAATCCACTGACGCGCCCAAGGATGGCGTGCGCAGTTTCAAGGGCATCCCATTCGGCCAGCCACCGGTGGCAGACCTTCGCTGGCGCGAGCCGCAGCCTGTCAAGAACTGGAACGGCGTCCGCAAAGCCGACCAGTTCGGGCCGCGGTGCATGCAACGGACATCCCCGGGCGCGGACTACTGGTTTCGCAGCACGGGCATGAGCGAGGACTGCCTATACCTCAACGTCTGGACTCCCGCTAAATCGGGTACGGAGAAACTCCCCGTCCTGGTTTACATTTTCGGCGGCGGCTTCCAGAACGGCGACGGCTCGGAGCCGCGCTATGACGGCGAGAACATGGCCCGCAAAGGCATGGTCGCCGTGTCCGTCAACTACCGGACCAACATTTTCGGCTTCTTCGTTCATCCGGAGCTCACCAAGGAGTCGCCGCACCACGCCGCGGGCAACTACGGGTTGCTCGACCAGGTGGCCGCCCTGCGGTGGGTGCGGAAGAACATCGCGGCCTTCGGTGGCGACCCCGAGCGCGTCACCGTCGCAGGCGAATCTGCCGGGTCGATCTCGGTCAGCGCGCTGATGGCGTCCCCGCTTTCCAGGGGCCTGATGGCCGGCGCGATCGGCGAAAGCGGCGCCATGATCTCCAGCCTGCCGCCTCAGCCTCTCGCCGATGCCGAGCAGAACGGCGTCAAGTTCGGCGCTGCCGCGGGCGCGAATACCCTCGCGGCCCTGCGCGCCATGACCGCGGAGCAAATCCAGGAAGCCGTGACCAAGGTCCAGGGACTCCGTTTCAGCACCGCACTGGACGGCTACTTCCTGCCAAAGCCCCTTACGGCAATCTTCGAGGCCGGCGAGCAAGCCAAGATTCCGCTGTTGGCAGGTTCGAACACCCAGGAGCAACCGGCGCGCTCCGTCCTGGGCGGCGGCGACCCTACGCCGGAAACGCTCGCCAACGCCATCAAGAAGTTATACGGCGACAAGGCCGACGGCATCCTGAGAGTTTACGCCGCCACCACGACGGATCAGGTGTATGAGGCCGCCACGCACCTCGCCAGCGCCCGCTTCATCTCGCACAGCACGTGGAAGTGGACCGAACTCCAGATGAAGACCGGAGGCAAGCCTGTGTACCGCTACCTCTACGCCCGTCCCCGTCCGGCATATCTGGGGATGCCGGACCAGCCCGCCCCGGCAGCCGGTGGGGCGCCCTCTGGGCCAGGCGCCCAGCAGCCCTCGGGCCCCCGTGGCGCGTCCCATTCCGCAGAGATCCAGTACGCCATGGGGAACCTCGATCTGGACAAGCGCTACTCCTGGGAGCCTGCCGACCGCGAAGTCTCCAAAGCGATGCAGGCTTACTTTGTGAACTTCATCAAGACCGGCAATCCGAATGGTCCCGGGCTCCCGGAGTGGCCCACCTATCGCGCCGACAGCAACTACCAGCGCATGCGGATCGACGTGGAATCTCACGCCGAGCCCGAAACGCACCGCGCCCGCTATCTGGCGCTGGACGCGGCTACGGCAAGGCCATAAGCCGGCAGAGGAGGCGAGTCTTGACCGTGGAAGCAGTCGTGCTAGTGCATTAGGCGATATACCGGAACCTTCAATGAAATCCTGTCGCCCGACGCCTTTCCGCGGATCGAATTGCCGCACCCCGAACGCTCCTGGACACAGCCGCGCCTTTCTATTCATCCTCGCCATCTCGTTTGGCGCACCCATTCTGCCGGCCCAGACCGCCGGCAGCATCACGAACCTCCCGCTGCCGGTGTCCGGCTCTTTTTCCGTCATTGACGTCACGGGGAACGTCTATTTCGCAGGCAATTCCGATACTGGACCGGTTACGGTTACCGCCGGCGCGCCGCAGACCCGCGGGGGCGGCGGCACCTGTTTCATAGGTGCTTTCCCGGTCGGGTCGTTTCCGGTGCCTTGCTCCGACGCGTACGTCGGCAAGGTAGATCCCGAGGGTAACCTGCTCTTCGGCACCCTCCTGGGAGGGCCCACCGCCGACCAGGCCACCGCACTGGCGGTGGACGCGGCAGGCAACGTTTTCATCGCCGGCGTTACGTTTGGTTCCTTTCCTACCACCGCCGGCGCTGCCATACCAGCCAGCACCACCGCCAGAGTCTTTGCAGCCAAACTGAGCGCCGATGGCAGCCGCTTTCTCTACGCCACCTACCTTCCCGATACCGCTGCAACTGCATACGCCATCGCCATCGACGCACAGGGCGCGGCATGCATCGCAGGAACCGCAACCGCTGGCCACGCCTACGTCGTGAAGTTGAGCCCCAACGGCTCCGCCATCCTCTATAACGCCACTTTGGCCGGAAGCAAAACAGAATCGGCCAAGGCCCTGCTGGTGGACGTTGCGGGCAATGTCGTCGTCGCCGGATATACTTCGTCGCCCGATTTCCCGGTGTCGCCGGGTGTGGTGCAAAGTCGCCTGGCCGGCGCGACGAATCTTTTCATCGCCCGGCTGGACTCCACCGGCAAGGTCGCTCTCGCTACCTACCTGGGCGGAAGCGGCACCGATACCCCGGCCGTCTTGCAGACCGATTCCGCCGGTAACATCTATGTCGGCGGTTCTACCAGTTCGCTCGACTTCCCCACAACGCCCGGCGTCTTTGAGTCGGTTCCGATGGTGCCTGGCTGGAACGAGGGC
>JADGNS010000580.1 GCA_017883355.1 Candidatus Solibacter sp. | reverse complement strand
GAAATCCAGCACGTGCGAATAGGCTTTGAGGCGCGTCAGGCTGGCCACCTTCTTCAGGGCTTCCCCGGTTTGCGTGTCCAGTTTGGAAAAGCCCAGATAAAGGCGGCACACCGAGGGGTCGGAAATGAAGTTCTCGATGAAATTGGCGGTGTCCTTATCCTTATCCTTGGGGCCGCTCCAATACTCGGGACCGAACATTACCGGGACCGTCGTAGGTCTGAAATCGTACAGGAAAGGGTGATTGGTACGGAGGGCCTGTTCCAGGTCGTTCACCGGAAACCCGGAGTCTGTAGTCAGGAAGGCGCGCGGCGCGTTGACGGTTTCCAGCACCACTTCACTGCCGCAGCCGCCGCGCATGCGGAAACCGAGGATGCGGAGCAGTTCTCCGGCGGCGGGCGATTCGCAATTGTCGATCTTGATGGTGCGCGTCTCACCGGCCAGCTTTTCCAGTTCCCGCGCCTGCGCCAGGTAGCGGTGCACGAGTTTGAGGTATTCGGTCTGTTCCAGCGATTCGTTGTTGTGCGACGCTTGATAGCCGTTGGTGACCACGTTGCGCGCCAGTGCCGGCAGAACGTCGGCCGGATCGGCATCGGGAGACAGGGCCGCCATGCGGGCGAAGGAGCGGAGTGGCCCGGGGATATTGGCGGTGCCTTGGTTGGCGGGATTTTTCGCCTCGGGCGGGATGCCGAGGGCGACGGGTTTGCCGCCCGCCGAGCGGTAGGCATCCAGGTGGGTGTTGGCGGCGATGCGGTCGCCGGCCAGGAGATCGAGCAGCGCCAGGCGGCGCGCCACGGTGGCGGCACGGGCGCTATCGCCGCCATTGCCCAGGGCGGCGAGCAGTTTGCCGTAGGCGTCGCGCGCGCCAGGGTCGCCGTAGCGGTCGAGGAACTCGGCGTAGGCGCTCCAGGCGGCCACGCTGTTGGGACTGGCCTGCGCGGCGCGGGCGAGCGCCGTGCGCGCACCCATGGTATCGCCGGACGCCTCCATTTTCTGAATCGAATCCAGGCTCTGTTCTCCGCGGATCGGTGAGGAAACGAACGCCATCACGACAAATGCGCAAAGCAGGGTCGCCTTCATGATTGATCTCCTCCGCTACTGGTTCATCACTGTACCACGTCGTTACGCTAGTCTTGTGAGTCTAAATCAGACAAAACACGGTATGCAACCATCAGCTTGTAAACTGAAGCGGCGCGCCGCCGGACAGGCGCAAAAATGCCGCGGACCGGGGCGCGTTCCTACTGCGATGCCGGAAGCGAGAAGGCGATACGGCGCTCCCGGTTGAGTTGTCCGCTCAGTTCGCGGTCCACGGTGCTGAGCGCGGCCTGCTTCTGTTCGTGCTCCAGGGTGACGTAGTGCAGCGTGCCACCCTCCGCCCAATAGGCGGCGGCGGCACGGATCGTGTGATCGCGGAACGCGATCAGGTAAACGGGTGAAGCCGAGTCCGCGGGCGATGTGGTCGGCGTGAACCGGTTGGTCTGCTGTCCGTATTGGTCGTACTCGCGAGTGATCGGATTGGGGCGCTCCACGTAGACCGTGGTCGGGGCGCGCTCTGGCGGCGCATACACCACGGTCACATTCGATGAAGGCTGGTAGACGGGATAACTGTAGGCCGGATAGGAGTTGTAGCCATAGTCGTCATACCAGGGAGAGTAGCCGTAACCGAGCCCGTAGCCGGAGTAGAAATAAGGCGAGTAATAGCCGCCGTAATATCCACCGTAGAGCCCGCCGTAATAGCCGCGGAACCCCCCGAAGCCGCCGCCTCGAAAGCCGCCACCTCGAAAGCCGCCGCCTATGCCGCCACCTCGGAATCCGCCGCCGGTGAATCCGCCGCCTATGCCGCCACCACGGAATCCGCCGCCCATCCCGCCGCCTCGAAAACCGCCGCCGGTGAATCCGCCGCCGCCTCCGCCGCGGGAGATACCGCCGCCTCCGCGAGAACCTCCGCTGGTGGCGCCGCCTCCCGCCCGCCGCTGCGCCACGCCGACGCCGGCGGCCAAACTGCAACACAAAGCAATCTGCAATACGAGCTTCATGGCGATAATGCCTCTATGGGGAGCTTACCCCCGCTGTCCGGCGGACGCAAGCGGAGAAAGCGCCGGTCACCTGCCCGCCCTGGCGCACCAATCGAACAGCAACTGCCACTCCGCCCGCTGCACCTCCATCGCCCTGCGTTCCTCCCCCGACCCCGGATGCTGGCGCGCCTCTTCGCAGTAGTCGATAAACGCCACCGGAAGCCAGCTCTTTCCCACCTCGACTCCGATTTCCGCCGCGCGCGCTCGCAAGGCGGGAAAGATCGGGTGCTGGCCCACCCGCCGGAACCAGTAGCCGGAGTTCCCCGCATCGGGCTCCTGCCGGTGCACCACGGCGTGCCAGTAACTTCCCTCCGGGGTATCCAGATCCTGCGCCACGCCGTGCGCCTCACTCCAGCACGAGAAGTAGAGGTACAGCCCCGCCCGCACCGCCGGCGGCAACCGCGACGCCTGAAGCAGACGGCGAGCCTCCTCCGAACTACAGGTCCCGCCGGCCAGCGGCATCAATCGTTCGCCGTTTCCATCGAGCGCCAGGATGCCGGCGATTTCGTCACCATACGCGCGGGAGTCGAACATGAGACCTACTCCTCAATCCGAAAGGTGATTTTCGACCCATCCGCACCGCCCGTGTAGACGCGCTGCGTCGCCTTCACGAAATCGCTGCCCAGCGCTTTTGGAATGTCCATGAACTTCTGGGGATTCCGGTCGGTCAGCGGAAACCAACTGCTTTGGATCTGCACCATGATGCGGTGGCCGGCGCGGAAAGTGTGCGCGATATCGGGCATGGCGAAGGTAATTCGGTCGGGCTTGCCGGGCTCGAAGGGCACGGGCTTCTCGAAGCTCTTACGGAACTTGCCGCGGAAAGGTTCGCCACGGACTAACTGCTGGTAGCCTCCCATCGGGGATACGGCCGCCGGATTGCCGTAGTCCGGCGCATCGCCGGGGTACACGTCGATGATCTTGACGTCGAAATCCGAATCGGTGCCGGTCGTCGAGACGCGCAAGTCCACCGCAATGGGACCGAACGCGCTCACATCGCGATCCAGCACCGCCGATTTGTAGACCAGCACGTCGGGGCGCGCCGCGGCGAAGCGCTGGTCTTCCGTCATATAGCTATTGAGCACGCGCGTCGCCAGAGCGCCGATATACGGGACGGGCTTGTTCGGGTCGGCAAGGTACTCGTCGAACGCGGCCTGCGCGGGCGCCTGCCACGCGAGCGCGCCCTTGGCGTCGAGATAAATCGTGGTCGGCCTGGCGGCGGCGGGCGGCCACTGGTCGAACTTGCGCCACTGATTCATCCCCGTCTGAAAGACATACGCCTTGGGAAAAACTCCATCGCCACGGCCCTTCAGGTAGTAGAGGAAAAACGGCAGCTCGATCCGTTCGCGGTAGTAGACGCCGGTCTTCGAACCGAAGGTGACGTTGCCCAGCCTGTCGCCATCGCCGCGCGCGAAGCCGCCGTGATTCCACGGACCCATCACCAGCATATCGACGGCGGGCGGACCGTTTTTCTCCATGAACTCGTGCTGGCGCAGCAGCCCTTGCGGATCCTCGGTGTCGTACCACCCGCCCACCAACATCACGGCGGGCTTGATGTTCTTCAGGTATTTCCAGATGGCGCGCGATTGCCAGACTTCGTCGTAAGTGGTGTGGTCGATGTTCAGGTTCCACAGCGGCTGCTGGTGCTTGAAGTACTTTTCGTCGGCGTTGGCCAGGCTCCCCATGGCGAGGTAGAAATCGTAGCCGTCCGGCGTGCCGAACTGGAAGGGCGCCGCGGGTTGCGGAAGTTCGGGGTCCGGCCCCAGGCGGACGCGGAAGCCCATGTAGAAGCTGAAGCGGTGGGCCAGCATGAAGGCGCCGTTGTGGTAGGAGTCGTCGCCCATATAATAATCGGTGACCGGAGCCTGCGGCGCCACCGCCACCAGCGCGGGGTGCGCATCGATCATGCCCGCCGTGGCGTAGAAGCCGGGCTGCGAAATGCCGTACATGCCCACCTTGCCGGTGTTGCCCGGAACGTTGTGAATGAGCCACTCGATGCTGTCGTAAGTGTCGGTGCTCTCATCGGTATCCTTGGGCCCGCTCTTCACCGGCTTGTGCGGGCGAATGACGACGTAGTCTCCCTCGCTCATATAACGGCCGCGGATATCCTGATAGACGAAGATGAACTTCTCGCGCGCGAAGAGTTCGGAAGGCCCCAGGCTGGCGCGGTACTGGTCGCTGCCGTAGGGCGCGACGCTGTAGCCTGTGCGCTGCATCATGATCGGATAGGTTTTGTGGTCCGTGATTGCGTCCTTGGGAATATAGACGCTCGTAAAGAGCTTGACGCCATCCCGCATGGGGACACGGTACTCGAACTTGGAATAGTTCTCGCGCACGCTCTCCCGCCCCATCGTCCC
>JADGNS010000579.1 GCA_017883355.1 Candidatus Solibacter sp. | reverse complement strand
GTCCCGCCTGGGGAAAGGCTCGTCAGCAGCCAGAATGAGGGGAACGGGCTGGCGGCGTCGGGCGATGTCACCGTGTACACGGTGGCATCGTTCCGGATGGCTATGGTTGCACCCCCGGCCGGCGCTCCGGCGAGCCAGGTGGCTTGCAGGACCTCGCCGGCGGGGTCGAGCACGGACAAGTGAGCGGAGCCGCATGAGGCGAGGTTGTTCCTGACCGGATAGTTGGCGGGTCCTTTGCCGAGGATGTACGCATTACCGGCCCCATCCAACCCCACCCCCAGGACCAGAGAGTCCGGAAGTGGCCGGGATAGAGTCAAGGCGCCTTGCGGATCGAATCGTCGCAGCATCAAACCCTGCGTTGCAGTGACGGCGGTCAGGGCGTTGCCAGCCGGGTCGACGGCAACCGGTCCCGCCGAATAGTCGGCAGCGCCGGTGGCGATCGCGTAAACCGGACGTGGGGCGCCGGGCCGCAAGCGCACCAGGAACGAAGCGATTGGGCTATGCGGCCCGGATGTGAAGGGGAAGTCGGGAGAACTTGTGAATCCCGCAACCACGGCCGCGCCCGTCCCGTCGGCGGCGATGCCGAGCGTGGTCGCGCCGAAGGTGCCGGTCAGGTAGGTGGCATAGTCGATGGCGGTTCCGGCGGGGTTGACACGCAGTACAAATGGGTGGCTGTAAAGATTATTCGGGGCGGCGGGCTGCGGGGCATCGGGAGTGGTTTTCAGACTGGGGGTGGTGCCTGCGGCGGTTTGACCCGCGAGCCAGATGCGCCCGTCAGGCGCCGCCGCCACGGCGAGCGGCCCCAAGCCGGCGCCGAGGACCGCTTGGGATGCGATGCTACTCCCGCCGGGGCTGAGCCGGGTCAACAGGGAATTGCCGCTCGACACGTCCCGTGACGCGATGGAGGCGCTTCCGCCGGAGTCCACCGCCATGTCGCTGGCCACCTGGTCCAGACAGGCGGTCCATACCACGGTTCCGCCGCTCTCCGCGAGCTTGGTGACGCAGTAGGGGAAGAACGCGCCGGACCCCAACAGAACGGCTCCCGCCGGGGGCCGGGGAGTGGTGGCCAGGATGTAGACTGCGCCGGCCGCGTCAGTGGCGATGCGCACGGGACGCGCGGCATCGGGGAGGTCAATGCGCTGCGAGTAATCGACACCCAGTTGGAAGGTGGCGGCGGCGGTGACGGTGGTAATTAGCAGGGCGGCACACGCCAGACGGAAAGGCATTCATATACTAAGACCTCGCTGGGGGCGTTTCCACTACAGTGGTGTCCGAAATGGTGGAGTCCGCGCGAAGCTCGGACTCGGACTCTTCTTCCCGCTAACTCTCCGGCAACGCCCTTTCCGCAACCCACAACAGCCCGTTCGAAACCAAAGGCTCCAGCACCCCCAGGAACTCCCCGGCCGTCGTCTCCCCCGAGATCATTCCGTCACGCTTGGCATTCTCCAGATGTTCGCGCCAACTGGTCTGCCCGTCGCACCGCGACGCGATCTGCGCCAGCCATGGCTGCAGCATGCACTCCGCCTCGAACGGCCGGCTGCACCGTAACGAAAACACCTCCGGAACCAACTGCCCCTCCCGCACGCGGTGCAAAACACCCATCTCCGCGTGCGGCGAAAGCCGCGGCCTTAGGCCCATCAGCCTCTCTTGTGCCGCCGCCTCGCGGATTTCGCTGCTCCATTCCAGCAGCCATTCCACGTGCCGCGGAGTAAAGCCTTCTCCCTTCAGCACGCGCGCCGTGAACCCCGGGCGCGCCGCCCCGTGGCGGCGCATAAATACACTGCCGTAGAACAGGAACTGCACCTTGCGCCGCGCCCACATTTCGTGCCGGTAGAGAATGTCTTCCGCCAGCGTATGTTGTCCGAGAAACGAGTTCGCCGCCAGGTCCTTGGGGCTCGTCAGCGTGTGCGCCGCCAACACCAGGTCGAACTCCGCTGCCGCCGCTCCCAGCCACAGCCGCAGCCGGTCCTCGAACGGCTGCCCCTCGCAATCCGCCGCCGTCACGATCGTGCAGAACCGGCCGCCCGGCCGCAGAAATCGCGGTACGCCCTCCACGATGCGGCGCAGCGTCTGCTCCCCGTCCTCGCCCCCATCGCGAAAAATCACCGTGTTCTTCCGCGCCGGGACATACGGTGGGTGGCTCACGATCCGGTCGAAAGTGAGCCCCTCCACCGGCGCGTACAGATCGCCCTCCAGCATGGTAGCGTTTTCGATCCCGTTCAGCCGCCGGTTGAACTCGGCAAATTGCACCGAGCGCGCCGCGATATCCGTCCCCCACGCGTGCCGCGCATAGCGCGCGCCGTCGAGTGCCGCAATCCCCGTGCCCGTGCCGATATCCAGCAGCGCCTCGCACGGCGCTTCCGGAAGCGTCGCCAGGAACGCCACGGTATTCTCGATGCCCGCCGGATACACCGCGTCGGTCGTCATCGGCAAGGCAGCGCCGTCCGGCGCGGAAACCCGGTCGCTCGCCAGCACCATGCTCCGCGTGGGAAACAGCGTACATCCGCCGAACCACATCTCGCCGCGATCCGGGTCCCGCGCCACCAGCCCGAGAGCCTCCAACTGCCCCACCGCCCCCGCGGGAAGCAGCCGGTCCAACGTCTCTCCCGCCACGAATTCGCCGTCCATCAACAGCAGGATCAACGCATCCAGCGCCTGCTCCGCTGCCAGCAGGTTGCTACGGCCCCGCCAGATGGGCTTGTATTCACCCATCCCGGCAATCCCCAGCCGCTGGCAAATCCGCTCCGGCGTGAAACCGCACTCGGCCAGCATTCCACGCACTGCCTTGAACTCCGCGTCGCTGCCCAGTCGCGGCACCAGGCGCCGCGAAAGCGTCGGTTCCGGTTCTAAAGATGACATGCCGAGAGCATAGCATCGTCTCAACGCTTGGCTCACCGCTCCGGTTCTGCTACTGTGATTCCTGATGAAGCGACTGCAACCGGTCATTTGGACCAAAGGCACTTTCCTCAGTCCGCAGCACCTCCAACTGCAAGACCGCTTCCTCGAGAACCTCCTCCAGTTCCACCTCGACAGCCTGGCGTTCCGCCCCTGGGGCTTCCGCTCCCTGCAGATCTCGCGCGAGGCTCTCACCGCCGGATCGCTCGGTATTTCCAGCGCTTCCGGTATTTTTCCGGACGGCCTGCTCTTCGATATCCCCGGCTCCGATTCCGCCCCTCCCCCCAAATTGCTCGCCGAGTGTTTCGAGCCCGATCAGACCACTCTCGACGTCTACCTCTCGGTCCCGCAATACCGCGAGCGCGGCTTGAACGTGGCCACCGCCGCCCGCCAGGGCAGTGCCCGCTACCGCGCCGAAATCGAATTGTTCCGCGATGAGAACACCGGCCTCTCCGAAAAGCCCGTGCAAATCGCCCGCAAGAACCTGCGCCTGCTCGTCGAGGGAGAATCCCTCGACGGCTTCTCCAGCCTGCGCGTGGCGCGCGTCCGCCGCACCGAAACCGGCACCTTCCAGGCCGACCCCCGGTTTGTTCCGCCCCTGCTCAATTTCCTCGCCAGCGATTACCTCGCCGGCATCGCGCGTCAACTGGTGGAGATCCTCACCGCCCGCTCCGGTGCCATCGCCGGTCTGCGCCGCCAGAAAAATCAGAGCCTGGCCGATTTCACCGCCGCCGACATCGCCAATTTCTGGCTGCTCTACACCGTCAACACGGCTTTCCCCCTCTTCCGCCACCTGTTTGAGACCCGCGGCGGGCATCCCGAGGAATTGTTCGCCGCCATGCTCTCCCTGGCCGGCTCCCTCACCACCTTCTCGGCCAAGGTCCACCCACGCGACCTGCCCGCCTACGATCACGACAACCTGGGCGCCTGCTTCTCCGAACTCGATGAAAAGCTGCGCCTGCTCCTCGATACCGTCGTCGCCAGCAACGTGGTTTCTCTCCCCCTGAAACTCCTCAAGCCCTCCATTTACGCCACTTCGCTCGACCACGATAAATACCTGGTCAATACCAAGATGTACCTCGCCCTCAGCGCCGAAACCAGCCAGGCCGAAATCGTCAACAAGACGCCCAACCTCGTGAAGGTCTGCTCCGCCAGCCACATCGAGCACCTGGTCCGCCAGGCCCTCCCCGGTGTACCGCTGGCCTACGTCCCTCAGCCGCCGGGCGCGATTCCCATCAAGCTCAATTTCCAGTACTTCGCCCTCACCCAGACCGGCCCAGCCTGGGAATCCATCCAGCGTGCCCGCAATTTTGCGGCCTATGTCCCCGGCGATCTGCCCAACCCCCAGGCCGAACTCATCATCGTCCTACCCCAATCCAGCGCTTAGTGGGATAAGCCTCCGGCTTGTCCATCCGAGCGAAGCTCGGACCTGGAGATTGGCCATCTGGCGCGAGACCATGGCCGAACGCCGGGACCGGGAAAGATTTCCCTGGACATCGCGGCGGTATGTCTGTAAGGTGAGCATGAGGGTC
>JADGNS010000578.1 GCA_017883355.1 Candidatus Solibacter sp. | reverse complement strand
GCGGCGCCGGGCGGAATATCGATGCGGTTGGAGCCCAGCGGGACGTCCATCAGGCGGCGCGCGGGTGCCTGGGCGGCGAAGTACAGTGCGAGGCGGGTGCGGTCGGTCTCGGGCTTGCCCGTGGGGTGGTAGTGGATCTGCAGGACGAGATCCGCCGCGCCGTGGAAGAGGGAAGGAATGTCGTCGGGCATGCGGAAAGGCAGGGCGCCCGGGGTCCAGCCGCCCAGTCCGCGCGCCGGCAGGAAGCCCGGCGTGCCGAAGCACGAGTAGCCTGCGCCCGTGTCGCGTTTGCGGGCGGAGCGCGTCGTGTCCTGGAAGACGATCACGTGGTGGACCACTTTGGCGTTGCCGGGCCGTATGTCGATGGCGCGGACCCAGTGGTCGGCGGCGGCGGGCGCGGGGATGACGAAGCACTGATAGAGGTCGGCGCCGTCGGCGGGAATGTCGAAGGGTACGGGCATGACGGCTTCGAGATCGGGGGTGCCGAGCGGCCAGCCATCGGGGAACTTGGGAGCCGCCGGCGTCTCGCGCGGATTGCCTTCGGGCGCACCGCCGGCGGCCCATGTGGCCAGCACGGCGATCTCGGCGGCGGTGAGCCGCATCTCGTGCTGGAAGCGCGGCGCGGAGGGCAGCCACGGCGGCATGTAGCGCTTAGCCGTGACGGTGGCGATGAGGCGGGCGCGTTTGGCGGCCGCGGCGTAGGTGACCAGCGGGAAGGGTGCCACACCGCCCTCGCGGTGACACGATACGCAGCGCGAGTAGAGGATGGGGGCAACGTCGTGCGAGAAATTAGGCGCGGTGGCGGAGAAGAAGAAGGCGAGAAGTCCCGCGATGCCCATAGAGCTATTGTGGCGCATGGGCGACCGAAGCCGATGCGGTCTCCCGCGGACCGGGATTCCACCACGGTCTGCCCGTGGCCTTCGTCGTGCCGGTGGGATAAGGCTCCGCCTTGTCCATCCGAGCGAAGCTCGGACTTCTTCCTCCGCCACCGCGAGCCATCACAATGGGATTTTGCGTTCGATTCGGATCAGGGTTCGCTCCACCAGCTCGATGCCTTCCTCGCTGTCAAAAAGCTCGGCCGGAGCGCGATCCTCCAAAATTGCCAGCGGCGTCGATAGACAGTGTGCCGCTTCGCGCTCGTCGCCGAACACGGCAACTGCGTGGGCGATGACGGGGACCATGCGAGCGACCACAATCTCCGACGGCACCATCCTATTCTACGCGAGGCCCCTTCAGCCTGCCGTATCCGCGAACGGGTTGGACTTGCCGCCGCCGCGGACTACCAGGCTCACCAGCCCGGCCGCGGTCACACTCAGCACCACCAGCAGGAACAGTCCCACGCGCAGCGAAGTGAGTTCGGAGAGGAAGCCGATCGCCGGAGGTCCCACCAGGAAGCCGAGATAGCCGAGGCCGCTCACGGTGGCGACGCCCGCCCCTTCGCTCACCTCCGCGATGCGTCCGCCCGCCGCAAACACCAGCGGGATGATGGAGGAGAATCCGGCTCCGGCGGCGGCGAATCCGCCCAGTGCCCAGTAGGGCGAGTGCACCAGCAGCGCGAAGCTCAGTCCCGCCGCCGCAATCGCGCCGCCGTAACGGATGGTGGCGGCGCGGCCGATGCGCAGCGTAATGGCGTCGCCGCTCAGGCGGAAGATTGCCATGGCGGCGGAGAAGACGGCGTATCCCACCGGCGCGAGTCCCGCACCCGCGCCCAACACTTGCTTCAGGTACACGCCGGTCCAATCGGCGATCGCGCCCTCCGAGAGGAAGATGCAGAAGCCGATGGCGCTGAGCGCGAAGAGCGCCATGGGGAGCCGGCGCAGGCTGGGGCGGCCGCCACTTGCGGACGCGGCGGCGTTGCCGGCGCGCGTGTCCGCCAGCAGCGGCGTCGCCGCCACTGCAAAGGTCAGAAAGATCGCGGCGGCCCACACCAGGTGCGCAGCCGACCCCACGCCGCGTCCGGCGATAAAGGCGCCCGCACTTGCGCCGGCGATGCCGCCGATGCTGAACATGGCGTGGAAGCGCGAGATGGTGGGCGTGCCGAGCAGTTTCTCGGTGGCCACGGCCTGCGCGTTCATGGCCACGTCGTTGGCCCCGGCCATCGCCCCGTAGAAGAGCAGTGCGGCGAACAGTGTCGCCGTGTTGTATGCCACCGGGATGGCGAGCAACGACACGCAAAATCCGGCGGCCGTCCAGCGCGCGATATTTCGACTGCCGCGGCGCACCACCAGCGTGCCGCACAGCGGGATCGCTGTGACGCTTCCGATCGCCGTGCCCAACAACGCCAGGCCCAGCGCGCCGTCGCCCAAATGCAGCGCGGATTTCACGCTGGCGATCCGCGATACCCAGGTCGAGACCACCAGGCCGTGCACCAGGAAGCACGCCATCATACCCCAAAAGGCGCGGCGCCGCCCGGCGCGTTGGCGGAAAGCCGCCGCCTCGACACGCCGCAAGTTCGGATATACCAGGGCCTGGCTCATGGCTATCCTCAGACCGGCGCGGATTGGCCCGCGCCATCCACACCCATGGCGGAGAGGGTGATCGTGTCCGTGCGCACCTTCTCCCACTCGCGCAGGGCGAACCCGTTCGCGGCAAAGAAGGAGCGGATGCGCGAGCTGTTCCACCCCAGCACGTCTTCCAGCACGGGGACCAGCACGCTCAACGCGTCGTCGGAGAGGATGCTGCGGCTGGCCACCTCGCGGATGTAGCGATTCTCCGAGACGGCGATGGTCAGCCCGCCGATGTGGTTTACGTGCAGCATGACGTGCAGATCGCTGGAGCCATCGCCCACGTAGACGATGCGATCCTGGCCGATCCCCAACTCGGCGCGAAGTTCTTCCACCACGGCCACTTTTCCGTATCCGGCGGGCAGGCGGACGATGGATGCGATCTCGCCGCTGGCCGCATCGTAGCGGAATCGCGTGCCGAAGATGTGATCGGGCGAGACCACTCCGTCCAGCGCGGACTGTACGATCTCTTCCGGGGCGGCGGATACCACGTAGCACGAAAACTCGTGCCCGTCGATGTTGCTGAGCAGTTCCACCAACCGCGGGATGTTGGCTTTCAAGCGGATACGCTTGCCCACTTCGATGAGGTGTTCCTTGCGTACTTTGCGGTACTCGGGATCGTGCAGCAGAAGGTAGGCCAGTTCCCCGCCCTGCTGCACCAGATGAATATCGGAAAGACCGGCGACGCGCTGGCCGAAATCGGAAATGCCCACCAGGTCGGCCAGTACGTGGCCGGAATCGTGAAAGCTCAGCGTCTGGTCAAAATCGCTCACCAGCAGATAGCGTTTCGAGGGTCCGTTGAAGTCCGTCATATTGAGTCTCCTTCTTCCATGCGTGAACGTCTGGGTCGGGGACGTAGCTGAGGAAAGCAACAGGGCAGTATGTTCACCCACACGAATTGGATGAATTTCAAGTATAGCAGGTTGCGTCCCGTGCCACGAAGCTGATATAACAGCTTTGTCATGCCGCAGCCGGTTTCCGCCAAGCCGATGTATCAAAAAATACGCGAGCGCTTGGAGCGCGATATCTCCGGCGGGCGCTACGCGGCGGGCCAGAAGTTCCCCAGCGAAGCCGCGCTGGTGCAGCGCTTCGGCGCGTCGCGCATCACCGTGGGGAGGGCCGTGCGCGAGTTGCAGGAGCGCGGCCTGCTGGATCGCATAGCGGGCTCGGGCACCTATGTGCGCGGCGCCGCGCAGCGGCCCAGGGAGGGCCTGCTCTTCGGGCTGGTGATTCCCAATCTCGGCGAGACGGAGATCTTCGAGCCCATCTGCCAGGGCATCGCCGCGTCGCCCGAGGCGCGGGGGCATGGGCTGCTGTGGGCGCACGCGGACCAGGGCGTGGAGAGCCGCGAAGAGCAGGCGCTGGAACTGGCACGCTACTGCATCGCACGCTCGGTCGCAGGCGTATTTTTTGCGCCGCTGGAATTCAGCGCGGCGAGCGCCGCGGTCAATGCGCGCGTCATCAAGTTGCTGCACGCGGCGGGCGTCGCGGTGGTGCTGCTCGACCGGCGCCCCGAGGATTCGGGCCTACACCGCACCTGCGATCTGGTGGGCATCGACAATCATCGCGCCGGCTACCTGGCGGCCGGGCACCTGTTGCGATTGGGCGCGCGCCGCGTCGGCTTCGTGCGCCTGGAGGGCCAGGCGTCCACTGTAAGAGCGCGCGTGCGCGGCTACCAGGATGCCCTGGCGGATTTCTCCGCCCACGGCCACGTCTTCACCATGCGGGCCGATCGGCCCATGGAGTGGAACGCCGAGGCGCGGGACTGCGACGCCTTCGTCTGCGCCAACGACCGCGTGGCCGGCCGCTGGATGCGCACGCTGCTGGAACACGCAGTGCGCATCCCCCGCGATGTCCGGATCGTGGGCATCGACGATGTGAATTACGCGTCGCTCCTGCCGGTGCCGCTGACCACGGTGCATCAGCC
>JADGNS010000577.1 GCA_017883355.1 Candidatus Solibacter sp. | reverse complement strand
CGAGCGGCGAGTCGCGATCCCCAAGGGCGGGACGAGCACTGGGGGCATATCCTGCGAGTCTCGATTGGAAGCCATGAGTTGACCTAACAAGCGGGCCGCTTCGCGGCCGATTCGGCGAGGGTCATCCATGACACTGCTCAGCGGCGGGGTGGCAAGGCGGCAAGTCTCTTCGTCGTTGTCCACGCCAATCACGGCAATTTCCTCGGGGACGGCGAGGCGAGCGCGATGGCAGGCATCGAGGATGCGCAGCGCCAAGCGATCGCTGCAGGCCATGAGACCGATCGGTTTAGGCAGCTTCTCGAGCCAGTGCGTGACTTCTTGCTCTGTCTGTTCCCATCCGTTGAGGCTGGTGATGTCATGGGCGCAAAGAAAAGTTGCCGTTGAGAAGCCGCTCTTGGCGTTGCTGTCCCGAAACCCGAGCAGGCGACGGTCCGACCACGCGGTATTGCTGTATCCGAAGAAGGCAAAATGCCGGAAGCGCCGTTCCTGGAGGTGCTTGGCGGCGATTCGGCCAATGAGCGGCTCGTCGTTTATCACCTGGGGGATCTGGAGATCCAGCCGAGAGCCCGACACTTCGACTGCGGAGATTCGAGACCGGCGTAGTTGCCCCGCCAGCACGCGCGCGGAGACGAAACCAAGGATGCCGTCGCCGTTCCAATGCCGAAGCCAGTCGCTAGTGTAGCTGCCGGACGCATGATGGTCGAGGCACAAAGACCATGGCCCAAAAGTCTCGAGATAATCAGCAATGCCCTGCAACACTCCTCGGCCGAAGCGACTAGACTTGTCCACACAAATCGCGACACGAGGATATTTCTGCCTGCTACGTGTTGGTTGCATATGGCCAAGCGAGCATAGCTGATACCAATACCTCAGGCAAATTGAGGCTCAGAATAGCAATCGAAGCAAAAGCCGCTTGTTTGGTATTGGACGAAATCTCATTTCTAAACGGAAGCAAAATCATTGTGTAATCCCAACCGAGGAGATTGAATTGAACGATGATGATCGCCTCTCGTGAAGAACGTGCCTTCACCCTGATTGAACTCCTGGTGGTCATCGCCATTATCGCGATCCTCGCGGCTCTGCTTCTGCCGGCCCTGAACAGGGCGAAGCTGAAAGCTCAGGGCATTCACTGCATGAACAATCTGCACCAGCTCGGACTTGGCTGGCAGATGTACGCGCACGACAATGGTGATACGGTTCTTGGCCCGTTTCCCACCCCGCCCCAGCATCCATGCTGGGTGGATGGCGCGTTTGATTCGGTGCCGGATGGGGTGAGCGAAGATACGCTTAAGAACAGCACCGCGTGGCCGTACATCAAATCTGTTCCCGCGTTCCGATGCGTCGCTGGCCGGAGCCAACTCCGCTGGCAGGGGCGTCTGCAGCCTCGGGTTATCAGCTATTCGGTGAATTGCTTTCTGGGTCCGCCGAGCGGGTGGACTGGCACCTCCGGAGGAAACCGTTACCGAAGCGTGCTCAAATTGGGGGATATGTCCGTACGAGGTCCAACGGAAATCTATACGCTCCTCGACGAACACGAGAACAGCATCAACGACTGCCACTTTGATCACTTCGCCGACCTGACCCATTTCAACAATAACGCATGGCTTGACGCCCCCTCAGGACGCCACGGTAACGCTGCGGGGTTTGCCTTTGCGGATGGGCACTCGGAGATTCACAAGTTGCGGACTCCCGGCCTGACCAAGACGATCACCGGCACGGACGGCGGCACGCCCCGTCCCTATCCTGATTTGCCGTTTATTGGACCCGCAGCCCTCGCGGACTACCAGTGGATTACCAACCACATCGCACCACCCAGGTAGCCCTATCATCCGCCTTCCCTAGATCGTGGCATTGCAAACGAAGAAACCGATCCAACTCTCGGTTGCTCGGGACCAGCATTTGTGGCCCATCACGATGATAGAGATGATATGAAGGATGTAAGAAGAACGAATGTTTTCCGAAAGGCGGCGACGCTCGCGGCCTCGGCCATTCTTGCGCTCGCCACGTCCGGACATGCGCAAACGCTACCTGGAACCTTAAGGTATTCCTGGATCGGCAACAGCTTCATGGACCACACCGCCAAAGCATGGGTTCCCGATGAAGTGCGGGATTTGTGCGTGGCCAGCAACGGCACCGTTTTCACTGCCGGCTACTCCGAAGCCGGCGGCAGCGGTCTCGCCATCAAAGACGGCACCTTCTTCGGCCGATACAGCGGCTTCAACTCAGGCTTCGGCGATCCCGTTAAGGCGGTTGCGACCGACGGCACGAACGTCTACTGGGGCGGTGGCAACGGTGTCCAGCGCTACGGCTTCGCGTCGAGCACCGCGCCGAACCGGACGATTTTGGCCGGAAGCAGTGTCACTGGCCTGTCCTACAAGGACGGCGAGCTCTACATCAGCGATTACAATAATAACCTGATTCGCGTCTATTCCACGAGAACCATGACGCAGTCCCGCCAATGGAACTGCACCCGGCCAGGCAAGGTTGCAGTGGACAAGAGCAACCGCGTCTGGGTCATCCAGTACGCCGCCGGCAGCGACCCAAACACTACTCTCACCGGTACGCAGATCCTGTCGTTCTCCGATACGGGCACGGCCGGCCCCTCGATCACGGACGTGACGAACCCGCTGGCCATCACGGTCAACGGCTCAAATCAACTTTTGGTGGGCGGCTATGACGCGGCCAGTCAGATCCGCATCTACGGCAACCTGGGCGGCACGCCCTCCTGCGAAAGGACCTTCGGCGCGAACGGAGGCATTTTCTCTGGAACGCCTGGCCTGCATGCTCCGCTGAAGTTTCATCAGATCCGCGGTCTGGGCGTGGATGGTGCCGGTAACATCTACGTCTGCATGATGTACGGCGCCAAATCCTGGGGCCAGTCCGTCGAGGCCTACACCCCCGACGGCGCGCTGCTTTGGGAGGTGCATGGCATCGACTACGTCGAGTGCGCTGCGATCGATCCCGATTCCGAAACGGACGTGTATGATCACCAGCACCATTTTACGCTCGACTACAACAAGTCGAACGGCAAGGAATGGGCCTTCAAGGCTTTCACGGTCAATCGCTTCAAATACGCCAACGATCCGCGCGTGACCTTCGACGGAGGCTTCCGAGCTGGCGTGGCGGCGTTCCGGGTCACTGGCAAGCTGTTCATCGCGGAATCGGACCAGGGCGGCTACCCGCTCAACATTTACCGCTTCAACTCCGCTGGGGATGGCGAGGTTTCCATTCCCTCCGTCAGTTTCTCCGGCGGTGACCCGGATAAAATCTCGCGCGACGCGAACGGCAACGGGCAGTTCGACGCGGGGGAGACGGTCAACGGTGCTCCCGGCTACTATCAGTATCATTACATCACGCCGAACGGTGGAATTTGCCGCATCGGCAACGCGGCGGGCCCCGCGACGATCACCTACTATCCTTGTCAGGGGCTCGACAGCGCGGGCAACCCGATTTATACCGCCGCGACCTCCAAGACGTGGAATAACCCGCCCGAGTTCAGTTGCATTCGCAAGGTGGTCTATGACACGACGAACAATATCATGTACGTCGGCGGCCAGGCCGTCGGCACGGTGGAGGATGCCGTGGTTCGGTTGTGCCGCTACAACAACTGGACGGGTGCTCGCACCAAAGCCTGGGACGTCACCATCCCCTATCAGGACCAGAGCTATACGCCCGATACCGGCTATGGCGCAGGGCGGGCGTATTCGGTGCGCCAGGTCGGCCAGTACGTGTTCATCCAATATGGCTACGGCTATATCCGCGTGCATGACAAGGACACCGGCGACTATCTAGGCACGATCAAGCCGAGCCTGCATGGGTTTAGCGGCGGTGGCGGCCAGGTGGACATCACCCACGGCATGACGGCGTACAAGCGCGCAAACGGAGAGTACGTGATTCTCACCGAGGACGCGGGGCACAATCATATTGTGATAATCCGCTGGTGTCCGAGCGGCACGTGAACGTCCACCCCGACTGCCGCAGCCATTACGCAATCACGGGCGAACCTCACCAAGTTCGCGGGCCAACCCGCCACTTCACAAGCGCAGGTCACCGGCTCGGCTGCGATTACTTTTCAGTGGCAGCGAGACCTAACGGATTTGCCTTACGCAACCAATGCTAGCTATACTCTCTCAGCTGCTACCTAAACCCGGTTCACCGCTCTTTCCGATGGAATGGTTTCTGGGCTTGCCTCGGAAGGATCAGGCGCCAGACGGTGCCCCGGCTCTGGCTCTTTGCCCGTTTGCCGCGTCTCGGCGCCCCATCCGAACCCAGCTTTGCACCCCGAACAGCCGGACTTCTGGCCCACTATTCCTCCGAGCCTGCACCCGAGCGTCCTGCTAGCCCCACCGGAGTCTCCCCGTAGTACCCTCGATCTGGATCGAGGGTACTACGGGGAGACTCCGGTGGGGCTACGGAGATGAGCGGGCGGTAGGGGACGCT
>JADGNS010000576.1 GCA_017883355.1 Candidatus Solibacter sp. | reverse complement strand
CCGCGGACCGGGGGGTCCGCCCCACAATCAATGCAGACTGTGCGGTGCCGGGAAAAACGAGCGGCATTAGGTTGGCAACCCGCCTCTTGCGCCGGTTGGCAACCCGCGCGCAGCTTGCCAAGCTGCCCCACAAAATCTGCGCGGCGCGCAAAGAAATCCGAGGTAAACAGTATAAGGCGGAGCCCGAAGTCTTATGCCACCAGGACTTCTTGCGGGGAGGCGGTGCCGGTGCCCTTTTTCATGATGGTGATGCCGGCGACGAGGTTGCCGAACCTAGTGGCTTCACGCGGGTCGCCGGTCACCACGAGGGCCATGGCGGCGCCTGCGCTGAAGCTATCGCCCGCGCCGCAGATGTCCACCGGATGGGCGACGTCTTTCGCCGGCACCCACTGTTCGCCGGCCCCGTCTACGACGAGCGCGCCTTTTCCACCGTGGGTGACGACGAGGCAGGGCGCTTGCATGTGGCGGCGCAGTTCCGGAAAATCCACGCGTCCGAGGGCGCGAATGGAGGCGGCTTCGGCCTCTTGCTGGTTCGGCTTCACCACGACGTGGCGGAAGTGTTCGGCGCGCAAGCGGGAATCCACCCAGATCGGTTTGTCCGGGCGGGCGAGGGCGAGCCGTGCGAGCCGATCGCGCATGACGGGCGTGACCACGCCGCCCTGGCTGGTTTCGGCCTGGTCGGAGACCAGGATCAAATCATACGCAGGTGCGGCGCGTTCGAGGCGCGCGATCAGCTCCCGCTCGACCGATTCCGGCAGCGGATTGGTGTAGACGAAATCGACGCGTGGCAGGTCTTCTTCGCCGGTCTGCGCGTGGATCAGCTTGGTGTAGGTGAAGGTGGGCACGCCGGGGGCGTCCACCAGCAGTTCGTGCGAGATGCCGCGCGCGGCCAGCGCGGCGCGGAGTTCGTAGCCGAAGCCGTCGTTGCCCACCATGCCGAGCACGGCGACCTTGCCGGCGCCGAGCGCGGCCAGATTGTTGGCGATGGTGCCGGCCGCTCCCGGGGTGACCTCGGTGGACACCACGGCGATGCGCGGGATGCCGGTTTCGCGGGATGGATCGGCCAACCCAGGGTCGTAGCGGCACCAGCGGTCCAGGCAGACATCGCCGGCCACCAGCACGCGGAGCTTGGGGAATTGGTTCAGGATTTCGGCGTTTGTCATAGCAGCCGCCACAGAGCGGGCAAGGTGGCGCGATGCTCGCCGCGGAAGTAGAAACTTTCGCCGCCATCGGCGACGGTGCGGACCAGCATGGTTTTCTGGGGCCGGAAGTAGTAGCCGGGATCGGTCTTGGGCAGTTCCTTGCGATGGTCGCCCAGAATGTTCACGAGGTCGAAGACCGCGGTGGCGAAGTGGCGGATGGCGCGCGCTTCCTGGTGGGCGATGTTGCGGGCCATGGCGAGGGCCTTCAGGTAGACCTCGGGCCCCATGACGGCGCTGCCGAAGTTGAGGAGCACGCCGCCTTCGAGACGCTCGACGGTGCGCGCGAAGATCAGGAAATCGCGATAGCTGGCCGCGCCCAGGGCGGCGCCGTCGCAGTTGGGGTGCTGGTGGATGATATCGTAGCCGATGCCGACGTGCACCGTCACCGGCACGCCGGCGCGCCAGGCGGCGGCGAAAACCGAAAGCTCGCGGTGCGGGTAATCGCTGTCGGCGATGCGGCGACCGACGTTTTCGCCCAGGCCGAGCGATTCGGCGGCGGCCTGGCGGATCCAGTCGTTCAGCTCGCCGGTCTCGCGCCAGAGACCGAACTCGCCGGAGCGGATGTAGCGGTCGACGCTTTCGGTGGTGCCGCCGAAGCGGGCCAGTTCGTAATCGTGAATGGCGCCGGCGCCGTTCATGGCGATGTGGTCCACGAAGCCGCGCTCGACGAGGTCGATGATGTGGCGGTTGACGCCAGAGCGCAGCACATGCGCGCCCATCATGAGGATGCGCGCGGCCCCGGTGGACTTGGCCGCAATGAGGCGCGCGGCGACGGCGGCCAGATCGGGATGTTCGAACGGCGGAGTGGGATCGCTCAAGGCGAGCCAGCGGTCCAGGTGCAAATCGTGTTGGCGCTCGGCGAGCGGCTTGATTCGCAGGCGCGAGCGGTCGAACTGTTCATATCGGCTCATAGTTGGCAAATCGCATCGGCAGGAGTACCGGCCGGAAGAGACTGGTTAGTGAACATCCTTGGGGAACAGGATGGGGAGCGCGGGTTCGGCGGTGAACATGCATCGGGCGTTGTGCCCGCAGAGCTGGACCACGGTGAGAGAGTGTTTGGCGCCGAATTTCTGATTGACGTATCTGGAGAAAGCCTGGCCGCGCGCGAGGCGTGTGGGGCCCTGGGCCATGGCGGGGCAGGAGGCATCGAAGCCGCCCAGGGGCAGGATGTCGATTTCGCCGACCAGGTAGGTGACGGGACGCGCCGCCAGTTGCTTCCTTAACTGGTCGTCGGTCTGCCCGGCAGTGTAACCGCCGGCGCGATGCTCCAGTCCGTAGGGCCACTGGTTGAACGTGGTGCAGTTGCGGCCATCGGTGAACGCGCGGAAATCCAGGCTGTCGGCGGTGGGGCGGGTGTTGTCGAGGTAGGCATAGCTGGAAGGGTTGGAGACGACGTAGGTCACCGGAACCCCAAGGCTGTCGTGCACGGTGTTGGCCATGGCGTAGCGGTCCACGTACTGGCCGCCGGCGGAATGGCCGGAAACCACGATGGCCTTGAGGTTTGGGAAGGCGTCTTTCCTGGCCAGCCTGCGCAGAATCTCGTCGGTGAAATCGAACGACGTCAACTTCTCCTGGTTGGTGGCCGTGCCTCCGGAGCGCCAACTGTCTCCGGCACAACTCCAGCTCACCTCGTGGGGCGCCAACTGGTCGTGGCAACTTCCGGCGTTGGAGGCGAGGCGCGGTGCGATGACGATGGTGTCGTCGAGAGCGCCTCCCAGGAAGGCGGCGGCAAGGGCGGTGCGGAAGTAATTATCGGCGTCGCGGCCGGCGCCGTGGATAACGACGAGAGCGCGCGTGATCTGGGGATTCACGCCGTCGAGCGGGTAAGTGCGGTAGATCATGGAGCGCGCGGGTCCGCCGGCGAAAGTCACCCATTCGGTGCAGTTGGCCACGGTGATGCAGGGAGCGGCCCAAGCGGCGGCGGACAGGAGAAACAGGGATGCGAGCTTCATTGGAGATCAGGGTACAACGTTTCGCGCGCGGCGGGGCATCGAGGTACCTATTGCATTCCCATAGGAAGTCGGGCATACTCGTATGGGGAACCAATATGGGAAAGAAGAGGGATGTCTGGCAGGGCACTCTGGCACTGATGGTGCTGAAGACCCTGGAAACCCTTGGGCCGATGCATGGCTATGGTGTGGCGCGCCGCATCGAGCAGACCAGCGGGGACCGCCTGCTGCTCAACTACGGTACGCTGTACCCGGCGCTGCTCAAACTGGAGCAGGAGGGCTACATCGCCTCGGAGTGGGGCGTTTCGGAGAACCATCGCAAGGCCAAGTTCTACAAGCTGACGCGGACGGGTCACGCACGGCTTAAACAGGAAGCGCGCGAGTGGGAGGAGACCGCCGGCATCATTGCGCGTTTTTTGACGCCGGAGAAGGAGGGAATATGAGAAAGCTGCGCGCCGCATGGGTCCGGTTGGGCGGATGGTGGGGCAGGGAAGCCCGCGAACGCGAACTGCGGGAGGAGTTGGAAGCCCATTTCCAGATGCACGTGGAGGACAACCTGCGCGCGGGAATGAGCGCGGCACAGGCGCGCCGGGAGGCCGTTCTGCGTTTCGGCAGCGTGGAATCCGCCAAGGAAGCGGTGCGCGGCGGATGGACGGTGGGGTTCCTGGAAAACACGCGGCAGGATCTGGTGTACGCGGTGCGCGGCCTGCGCCGCAATCCCGCGTTCGCCTGGACCGCGATTCTTTCGTTGGCCCTCGGCATCGGCGCCAGCGTCTCCATCTTTACCGTGGCGGACAACCTGCTCATCCGGCCCTTGCCTTACCACGATCCCGGCCGCCTGGTGATGGTCTGGGAAACCAACCACACCCGCGCCAGTTCGGAATACAACGTGGTTTCGCCCGCCAATTATCGGGATTGGAAGGCGCAGAACGACGCCTTCGAAAGCATGGGCGCCTTCGGAGACGGACGCGGCGTGCTGGATGACGGGCGCCGCGTGGAAGAGGTGGGTGTACAGTACATGACTTCCGACCTGCTTCCCATGCTCGGCGTTCCGCCCTACCGCGGCCGTTTCTTTTCGGCGGCCGAAGACCTTCCGAAGTCGCCCGATGTGGTCCTGATCAGCTACCGTGTGTGGCGCAGTTGGTTCGGGGGCGACGAAGGCGTGATTGGCCGCTCCGTCCGGTTTGCCGCCCGTCCGGCCACAGTGATTGGGATCATGCCTCCGGGCTTCTACTTCCGCAACCGGGAAATTGACGTCTGGGCTGCCATGGGGCTGGACCCGGCGCTCGA
>JADGNS010000575.1 GCA_017883355.1 Candidatus Solibacter sp. | reverse complement strand
TGGCCGCGGCTCTGAAAGCGCATCGGAGCCGCGACCGTCAGGAAGCGATTACCTGAGATGGAACGGCAGAGCCTCAGCCTTTGGCTTTCGATTGCGCCAGCTTGAAGGCGCTCAAAGCGGACTCCCGGTAAATCTTCTTCAACACGTCATCCGGCAGGCCCATACCGTACATCGGCCAGTGGTAATTGAAATTGAAGTAAAAGTCCTGGTCGTAGAAGTGTTCGTCGGTCGATTCCAATATCCTGTAGGTCAGGCTGAAAAGGTGCTGGCTGAAGGGGATATCCGTGCCGTAGGGCACCCGATGCGCCCACTTCTTCAGGAACTGCGCCGTGGCTCGCGGGACAGTGCAGGTCTCGTGGAAGCGGGCCGAGAAGTCGGCGTAGAAATTGGGATTGCGCTCGAAAATTTGGCCGAGCCGGGGAAGGTCATAATCCAGGTTGGCGAGGTGGCTGGCGATGAAAACCGTCAGGCGATGCCTTTTCGCCGCCGCCTCGTAACTCTCGATCAACTCGTTGTGCCCCATAATTCCGGGCTTGTTGTCGAGCCGCCAACTGAAACCGTTCATCAGTCCGTCGTTGAACCTGTTCTGCGGCAGATAGGACCAGTATGGGTCGGACACGTGCAGGTTGACCGGCATGCCCAGGTCCGCGCACTTTTCCCAGATGGCATCCAATTGCGGTGCATCGGGGTGGAATCCCTGGATGGGAGATTGCGGCGGCCGCGCGGGAGCTCCTCCCGGGCCCTTGCGGGTGCCTTGCCAGTTGGCGGGACCGCCTATGACACCCCCGATGCCCATGCCTTTGTCATGCAGTTCTCCGACGCCGACCGCGCCCATCTTGTGGCACCGTTCCAGTTCCGCGATGGTAGCCGGGCCAAATCCCGGCTGGTCGACGCCCCTCAGGTCGAGGCCGCAATATATGTAGAAGCGCTTCGGATACTTGGAGTAGAGTTTGCAGACATCGTCGAAGGCGCTGGCACGGTAGCCAGGGCCCTCGCCCACCGGGGCGAATGCAACCGAAGACTCCAAGCCCGCAGCGTCCATGATCCTGACTTCTTCGTCCACCTGTTCGGGGGTCTTGGCCGGGGCGTGATGGTGGGTATCGATGGCCGGATACTTGGCCTTCTTGATCTCCGAAACCTGAATTTTATAAATCGATTTGGGACGGTAATCCTTAAGCAGCAACTGGTCGGGCAACACCGTGTCAAGATCGCTGGCCGGCGGCGCGGCGCCCTGCGTCTGGGCGGCACCCTGCGTCTGGGCGGCTCCCAGAGGCATGGCCAGTCCCGCGCCGGAGAGCATCATCCAGTCTCTGCGGTTCATTCTAAAACGACTCTTCATTGTTCTCTATCTCCTTATGGGCTCCGGTCGCGTCGAAACTGCGCCATAAGTCGAGACGGCCGGGATAGCCTACGTTTTGTCGTTCGGAGTCCCTTCTCCCAGCACTTGAATTAATACCGTTCGCGCCAGGGGACCGTCATACTCCACGAAGTACGCCTTCTGCCGGCTCCCGCGAACCACTTTCCCGTTCTCCACCGGGAAGAGGCAGTTCACGCCGCTCAGAATGCTCTTCAGATGGTCCCCCGCGTTGAAACCGAGCCGGCCGTCGAAATCCAGATAGCGGTTGTGCCAATAGCCGTAGGTTCCTTCGGGCGGCTGTTTCGGCGCCAGCCGCTCCAGGTGGGCCAGGACATCCCTCTCCAGGCATTCGATTCCTTCGGTGACGAGCACACCGGCGGACGTGTGGGCGGTCATGGCCCAGACGAGTCCGTCGCGCACGCCACTCCCGGCCACCGCGCGCTCGATCTGTTCGGTGATATCGATCATCTCCAGATCCTGGCGCGATTGCACTTCGATGCGGATCAGCTTCACGATCATCGGCCCGCCTCCAGCAACGCATCGGCATTGCGCCGGAAGACCATGTTCAGGCATTCCTCCGAAAAACCCAGCGAGTCGATGGCTGCCGCCATGTTCTTAATCTCCACCCGCGGATAGTTGGATCCAAACACCAGTTGCTTTCGCAGGCTTCGTTCAAAGACCGTCAGCGGCACCTGTTGCGTCATGGCGAATCGCAGGAAGTCCCGCGGATTATCGAAGTAGAGCGCCGAAGTGTCGAGGTGAACGTTGGGATATTTCAGGGCGAGCGCCACCGCCTCCACCACCCAGGGCCAGGCCAGGTGGGCCAGCACGATGCGCAGCTTCGGGAAATCCGCCGCTACATTCTCAAACCGCAAGGGGTGGCCATACTGCAGCCGGCTTCCCGGTTCCCAGCTCATACCCGCATGGAAGAGAATCGGAACCCCGAGGTCCCGCGCTGTTTCATAGAGCGGGTATGCCAATGGATCGTCCGGGAAGAACCGCTGCATCGGCGGATTCAGCTTCAACCCCCGCAAACCCAGGGATTGGACCGCACGCGTCAGTTGCTGGGGTGCATCCTCGCGATGGGGATCGACGCTCGCAAATCCGATGAAGCGTGTCGACATCCGGCAAAGCTCGGCGACCTGTTCATTCGTCCAGACAACGGCGCCCGCGACAGTGGAGGCGTCCATCGGAAGCACGACGGCCTTCTCGATCCCCGCCAGATCCAGTTCCAAGTGGAAGGTTTCGAGCGGCTGAAAGTTATTCCCGATGTAATACGTCTCGCGCGCGGCTTTTGCCAATTCGGGGTGCCGCTCCACCATTTCCCGAACCAGCAGTGGGTGGGTATGAAAATCAATGCCCGGCTTGCGCATGAACGTAGGCCTCCGCTTCTTCCTCGTTGGGCTGCGTGGCAGTGCCGCCCAGCCCCCTGGTGGACAGCGCGCCGCACGCCGCGCCGAAGCGCATGCAGTCGCGGAGCGGGTTGCCCCTCAGCCAGGCGTGCAGAAAGCCGGCGTCGAAGGAATCGCCGGCGCCGGTCGTATCGACGACCTGGACCGGAAATGCTTCGACCTCGATCAATGTCCCCTCGTGCAACGAGAGGCAACCTTCCGACCCCAGTTTCCCGACCACCAGGGTGTGGCCGTTGTCCAGCGCCCGCAGGCCATCCATTACATCCTGGCGGCTCGTGATGCCCTGGATTTCCGATTCGTTTGGCATGAAGACATCGACTTCCCGGAGTGTATCGATCAGTTCCGCGGACCACTGCTCCGAGGGATCGTAGCCGGTGTCCAGGGACGTGCTCAGGCCCAGTCTCCGCGCCTCGGCGAACAGTTGTTTCAAGCCCGGCCTCAGCGCGTCTTGCAGGAAATAGGCGGAGACATGGAAGTGGCGGAATCCCGCGAAGATGCCCTTCGGCAGATCGTCCGCGCAGAGCGATGAGATGGCACCGGGATAGGTAACCAACGCCCGATCTTTGGAAGAGGTGATAGAAACGGTAATCCCGGTCTTCAAGTCCGCCCGGCGGTTGACATGCGAAACGTCGATCCCCTCGCGTTCCAACAAGCCGAGACAGTAATCGCCGTAGGTGTCGGCCCCCACGTTGGCGGCAAACGTTACGCGATCGCCCAGACGGGCCAGCCCGACGGCGCAGATGGCCGAAGAACTGCCAAGCGTCAACAGCAGATCTTCGACCAGAACTTCTTTTCCCGGCTGCGGGAACGTCTGATAGTTTCGCAGGATCAGATCGGGGTTTAACTCACCAGCTATCAGTATTTTCATTTAGCATTTTCATTTAGCCGTCGCCATCCCGCCGTGAATGCAGAATTCCCCAACCACACGGCTGATGATGCCGTTGACAGAGGGGCAATCCGGCTGCAGGCCCTCCTTCAGACTGCGGTGAAAGCCCAGAATCTGGGCGATCACCACGTCCAGGATTGCCAGGTTGTCGTCCGCCATATCCTCCGGTACTTCATAGGGAATGACGAGATCATCCGGTCCCTGGCACAGGCCCGCGCCCGGATCTCCCACTCCGGCGATCAGTTTGCGGGCTCCCAGCCCCTTGGCATTCAGTTCCAGAATGAGGTCCCTTTCGTAGTTCCGAACGATCGCATCGGAAGACAGATAACAAACCAGCAGAGTCCGTTCATCGATGAAAGACATCGGACCGTGGCGCAACCCGAGGTAGGTTTCGGCCAGGGAAGCCACCTTGCCGGCGGTCATCTCCAACACCTTTAGGGCGGATTCACGGCACGCTCCGAAACGGCCGCCGCTCCCCAGGAAGACGATACGCCGGATGTCGCCGGTCACCCAGGCAGCCAGGCGGTCGGGCCACTTCGCAAGGAGTTGACGACCGGCACAATCGAGCTGGTCCACCATCCCGACGAACTCGGCGGCCCTTTCCGCCCAGCCCAGAAACCTGGCCCCCAGGACGAGGTTTGTAAAGCTGCTGGTCATTACCAGGCTGCGATCGTTGACTTGCGGGCCGAGGTCGATCACCCGCACGCGCGATTGATCGGCAAACGCGTTGGCCAGTCTGCCGTCCGAGTTGCAGGGTGAAATGCTGCAGCGTGACCGTGTGCCCGATCGC
>JADGNS010000574.1 GCA_017883355.1 Candidatus Solibacter sp. | reverse complement strand
AAATGGGGAGGCCCCGTTTCTTTGCCGCGCGCAGTAATGCCACGCTGCCCGCGGCGCTGATGTGCTGACAGTGCACGTGCGCCTTCGTCACTTCGGCTAGCAGGATGTCCCTAGCCACGATCATCTCCTCACCTGCCGCCGGCCACCCGCGCAGCCCTAGCACTGCGTTCCAATAGCCCTCGTGCATCACGCCATCGATCACCAGCGAGTAATCCTGGCAATGATCCAGCACTGGCAGATCGAACATCCGCGCGTATTCCAGCGCGCGCCGCATCATGTCGTTGTTCTGCACGCAATGACCGTCATCGGTGATGGCCACCACGCCCGCCTGTTTGAGCGAGCCGATCGGCGCCAGCTCCTCCCCCGCCAGGTTCTTCGTAATGGCCCCTGTCACAAAGACATTGACGACCCCCTGCTCCGCGGCGCGCTCGTGAATCAGTGCGACCGTCCCGGCATTGTCAATCGCTGGCGACGTGTTGGGCATACAGACAACCGACGTAAACCCACCGCGCGCCGCCGCCGCTGTGCCGGTGGATATCGTCTCCTTAGCCACCTGGCCCGGCTCACGCAAATGGACATGCATATCGATCAGCCCCGGGCAAACCACCTGACCGCTAACGTCCATCCTCTCGACGTCGGCGGGCGCTTTAGCCGCAGTGTCCGGCCCGACGGCGGCGATCTTCCCCTGATCAATCAGCACATCGGCCCGGTCATCGAAACGGTTGGCCGGGTCAATGACCCGCCCGCCTGTGAGAAGCAGCGAATTCATGAGTCCGCAGGGTACACCTTCTCCTTTGGAGTTCAAGCTTCCCGGCGCATCGAATTGACATTGGGCGCCTCGCCACTACTATTTGCATCACCGCGTTGCGGGTGTAGCTCAATGGTAGAGCTCCAGCCTTCCAAGCTGGTCACGTGGGTTCGATTCCCATCACCCGCTCCAACCTCTCAAATGGCCGCCAATTGGCTTTGACGGGGGGCGGGAGAGCAGGTTTGATCTGCGGAATGACAACTCGCCTGAGACTGGTTCTGACGTGCACCTGCCTGGTTTGGCTATTCAATAGCTCATTGCCTGCGGCGCAAACGCCCAAAGTGATCGAGCTATGGCCGGGAACGGCCCCGGGCGATCAAGAAGGGCTTGGCGAAGAACATGACACGACGAAGCCGACCGACAACCAAGTGGCCGGCAAGCGGGTCGTGAGGTTGGGGAACGTCTCCAAGCCTACCTTGACCCTCTATCGCCCCGCACCCGACAAGGATACGGGGGCAGCCGTGATGGTGTGCCCGGGCGGCGGCTACAGCATTCTGGCGATGGATTTGGAGGGCACTGAGGTTTGCGAATGGCTCAATTCACTGGGCATAACCGGCGCACTCCTGAAGTATCGCGTGCCCAAACGACCTGGCCTCGAAAAGCATGTGCCGGCATTGCAGGATGCTCAGCGAGCCTTGGGTCTCTTGAGGCATCAGTCAAAAGCTTATGGTCTCGACCCAAAGCGGATGGGAGTTCTTGGGTTTTCGGCCGGAGCGCACCTTGCGGCGGTGTTGAGTAATGTCTATGACCGCCGCGCTTACCCAACCATTGACGAGGCGGATGTGGCCAACTGCCGCCCGGACTTTACTGTGCTCGGTTATCCCGCCTACCTCACAGTCAAAGAGGAAAATGATAAGATCGCACCGGAGCTCAACATCACTTCGAACACCCCGCCGACTTTCATTGCCATGGCGGAGGATGACCCGGTGCGCGTGGAAACGGGCCTCTTTTATGCGGCCGCGCTGCGCAAGTTCAGGGTGCAGTTCGAGCTGCACGTCTACCCGACCGGCGGACACGGCTATGGGCTGCGTCCCACCCAGGAATTGGTGACGACCTGGCCCCTACGCGCCGCTGAATGGATGCGAAGCCAAGGCTGGCTCTCACCCCATTCCGGGGAACGCCAAAATCCCTAGGCGGGATATTCCGCAGCCCGGCGCAGACGGAACTTAGGGGGCGAAGATGGAGCGTGGGCGTTGGAAGACGGCGGACTTGGAAAACAGCCCTCGCGGATTCACCCTAGAGCCCGGCGGAGTATAAGGATTCGCAATAGTGAGAAAGGCGGCTTGCGCAGCCCCCACGCAGTTACTGGTCCGGCACTACTCTGGTACCACCCTGGTAACATAGAACTACTTCTCCCCATCTCAGAACGGGACACTCGCCGCCGTGATCTCGCTGCTTTCCCGCCAGCAGCATCAATACCGCTAATAGAAAATTCGTCATAATAATAGATTCGACTTGCGCAGGATGGACAGCAGCTTACGTTCGTTTTCACGGGCTCCATGCAAGCAGACCACTCATGTATGCATTGACGATCAGGTTGGTGCTTGGCGGTGTAGCCTTGCTTTCGGTTTTGGGCGCCGCTGCAGGGTCGGATTGGCCCCAATTGCAGCGCGACGCGGCGCGCACCGGCCAGAGCCCGGATGAGGTGGCTCCGCCCTACCGCGCTCGCTGGCTCTGGTTCGGCGATGCTGGCACACTGCGCAACCGCGACTCCAAACCCAATGACTCCAATTGGACAAATGACCTGACCTCCGGAGTGGGCAAATCCTACCCGATGCCTGCCTCGGTTCCGTTCAGTTTGGCCGGCATGGTGCAGCCCATTGTCCACCACGGCCTAGTACTGGTGGCGTCGTTGGAGGGGAAGGTCTATGCCATACGCGAGGACGATGGGACCACCGCCTGGGAAGCCGATTTACCCGGGGGCGGCATCACCACAGGTGCCGCCGTAGATTCCGTAGCTGTATTTTGCTCGGTCAAGGGCGCTGTCCAAGCCTTCCATCTCTCGGACGGAAGCACGGCGTGGACCGTTCAAACGGGCAAGGCCATATCAGGAGCGCCATGTGCAGTCGGCGATCGCATCTACGTCGCCAATCACAGCGGCTTTGTCCACGCCATTAGCGCTTCCAACGGACAGGTCGTCTGGAGATCCGAGAAGCTCGGCGGGATCGTCCAGGGCAGCCTGGCGGCCACGCCGGAGGCGATCTATGTCGGTGCCGAGGACATGAGAATGTACAAGCTCAACTCCCAGGACGGCAAGATCGCGGCATCTCACCAGGCTTACGGGCAGAGTTTCCGCTTGGAATGGCCAGTCATCCATAATGGAAGACTGTGGGTCCGCACGGCCCCGGTTTGGTGCGTTGGCAGCGAAGGAGTCAACGACGACCTCCTCTCCAAAGCCGTCAGCCTGGCCGACGAGGAAACCAAGTATCTCGACTGGCTCGATGGGACGGCCAATTACGGCTCCTGGACTTCCAAGGATGATTGGAAGAGTTACTTCGCCCTCAACCTGACCGACCTTGCCGAACCGTTCCAGATTCCCTGTGGTCCTTCCGACGGCTGCGGCCAACCTCCCGACCCGCCCGCCATCGACCGCAACGGCGATGTTGTATGTTGGTGGCCTACCCGCTTCTGCGCTCTCACGCTGCTCGATACCACGTTTGGCACGCGCTATTTTATCGACCTTGCGGCGGTCGATCAGAACACCGGCCGACGGAAGCCCTTCGATGCTGGAAAGCCGGTGGATGTCTGGCCGCTGGAGACCGACAATCTCTATGGTTTGTCCACGGGCGGCCGCTTCTGTTACTGGCGGCAGCGTTTTCGAGGCACTTACGCCATCGATCTCGAGCGGCGGAGCCATGTCCAGATCCAGGTCGAAGTCCGCATGCGCGACGGCGGCACCTGGAACGCGCCCGTGATGTATGTAGATACGCCTACGAATCGCCTCCCCCGCACGCCTAGCCCCACTACCGCGGGCCGCGTCGGGGCCACGATAGCCAACCACCGGCTTTACCTGGCCGAGGACTTCGGCGTCACTGCCATCGAGCACGCGCAGTAGAAGGATTCTTCGATGAGCCTGATAAAGTGGACCTTGCTGGCGACGCTGGTGATTCTCCCCGCTTCCGCCCGAGGGTTCGATCTTGACCGCTATGCCTGGGAGTTCCCCGCGGTCACAGCTATCCCACAAGAGCAGGTGGCCGATCTCAAGTCCCAGCTTACCGCGCAAATCGATGACATTCTATCGGCTGGCAATCTAACTCCGTGGCGAGTGAACCACGCCGATGAATTCACCGACGCCTACTTCGTGTACCTTGAGCCCGGCCGGATCATTACCACGCTTGCCTGGGCTTACCCCTACCTGCCCGCTGACCGGCAAGCGGCGGTGATGAACTATGTGCGCCAGCAATTCGGCTCTGAAACCTTCGCACCCTGGAACGCGGGCCGTCTCAGCGCCGACGTGGCTGGAACGCGGCGCGAGTTCCATCCGATCAACCGCATTGGTAACTGGACGCCCAACTGGCAAGCCACTCGTCCGACGATTCAATCGCTATACGGCGCCTGGCTGTGGGCCTATCGCGCCAACGACTTCCAGAGCGAGAAGCCCCACTGGGCCAGCATCAAGGCCTGTTATCAGGCCAAGC
>JADGNS010000573.1 GCA_017883355.1 Candidatus Solibacter sp. | reverse complement strand
CTTTCTGCGCGGCCGCTACGAAGTCCAGGTGGAATACGAGAAGGTGGACGCCAACGACAAGTTTCACAGCATCGGGAGCGTCTACAGCATGCTCTCGCCTGCGGTGGAGTTGCCGCGCACGCCGGGCAAGTGGGAGACGTTCGACATCACGCTGGTGGGCCGCTGGCTGACGGTGGTTCGCAACGGCGTGAAGACCATCGATAACCAGGAGATCGCTGGCTCGACGGGCGGCGCGCTCGATTCCAACGAAGGCGAGCCCGGCCCGTTCTTCATACAGGGCGATCACACCGGCGGCATGAAGTACCGCAATATCACCGTCCAGGTCCCCAAGAAATAGCGACGCGAAGCGCGCCGAGACTCGCCAATGGCGTCGCCCAAGAGAACTGACATCGAGCGCACAGAGCGGCAGAGCGCATCGCTGAAGCGCGAACTGCGGCTGCCCGACCTGGTGCTGCTTCAGGTGCTGCTCATCGTGGGGCTGCCGTGGATCGGCTACGCCGCGAAGCTCGGCGGATCGCACGTCGTGCTGTGGATGGCGGCCATCGCGCTGTTCTACTTCCCGCTGGCCGGCACGGTGATCTATCTGAGCCGGCGCCTGCCACTCGAAGGCGGCATTTATCAGTGGGCCAAGATCGGGCTCTCGCCGTTCGCGGGGTTTCAATCGGCGTGGAACTACTCGTTCTTCCTGATCCTGATGTACGCCACCAGCGGGAGCCTGGTGGCCAACAGCCTGTCCTACCTGCTGGGGCCGGAAGCCGCGTGGATGACCAGCTACAAGCCGCTCATCCTGGGGTTGAACGTGGCGTTCTTCGCCGTCGTGCTGTGGGTCAACGTGCGCGGACTGCACCTGGCGCGCTGGATCACCTCCACCGGCGGAGCGCTGGTGATCGCGCTCTACGCGCTGATCATCGGACTGCTCGGGCTGCGCCTGTGGCGCGGCGAACCGCTGGCGCAGCCCACGGTGGCGCTGGCCTTTCCCGCCCTGACCCTGATGACCGTGAACCTGTTCAGCAAGATCGCCTTCAACGCGCTGAGCGGTTTCGAACAGGTGGCCATTTTCGCCGGGGAGTGCCACACGCCGGAGCGCAATATCGCGCGCTCGGTATGGATCGCGGGACCGGGCATCGCGCTGCTCTACATTCTGGGCACGTGCGCCATGCTGGCCTACACGCCGAAGGACAAGATCGATTTGATCGCGCCCATCGCGCAGATTCTGGGGGCGTCGCTGCACGCCTCCCGCACCGTCGCGGTGCTCAGTGGCGCGGCCATCCTGGCGCTGCTGTTCGCCTACTTCACGCAGACCGTGGCGTGCGTGGCGCAGGTCTCGCGCTTGCCCATGGTGGCGGGGTGGGACGGCCTGCTGCCCGGGTGGTTCAGCCAGTTGCATCCGCGCTTCAAGACGCCGGTGCGGAGCCTGCTGATTGTGGTGGCGGCGTGCGTCCTGCTCGGCGCTGCGAGCCTGGTGCAGGTAGGCGAGCAGGAGGCGACGCAGCTCCTGGTGGGCGCCGGGATGGCGTGCTCGGGGATGTACTACCTGACCATGTTCGCCGTGGTCCTGTGGGGCCGCCTGGACGGGGAGCATGTGCCCCTGTGGCTGAAGATCGGCGCTTGCGCGGCCGCGGGCGTCACCGTTCTCTCCGTGGTGTTGCAGGTGGTGCCGATTCTGGACGTCGCGCAACCCGGCATTTTCGCCGCGAAGGTAGGCGGCGGCGTGATCCTGATCAATGCGGCGGGCGTCTGGGTGTACCGGCGGGGGAGAGTGGATTAGGGCTTCGCCTGGTGCATCTTCTTTCTGGCCCGGGACGTCTAATAGGCGACTGGTATAATGAAATTCTGAGAGGGTCTGTGTCTCTACGCACGTATTTCCGTCTTTTTACCCACACCCAGCTAATGCCGATCCTGGAAAGCGGCGAGGAAACCACCCTCGTCGGCGGACAGGCCGTCATGGAGGGTGTGATGATGCGGGCTCCCCACAGCTACTGCGTGGCGGTCCGTAAAGCCAACGGGGACATCGTGACCGAGGAGATGCCGCTTCCCCGGATGGCCGACAAGCACAAGATCTTCAAATACCCCATCTTCCGCGGCGTGGGCACGCTGTTCCAGGCCATGTCGCTCGGCATGAAGGCGCTCAAGTTCTCGGCCGATGTTTCGCTGGAGGACATCCAGAAGGAAGAGAAGAATAAGAACAAGGACGCGAAGGAACTCCCGGGGTGGGTACTTGCCGCCAACCTGGTTTTCTCGCTCGCCATGTTCATTTTCATGTACAAGTTCATTCCCCTGTACCTCGCCACCTGGCTCAAGGGCATTTATCCGGCGTTGGGCGGGCGCATCCCGTTCAACCTGACGGATGGGGTGATCCGCATGGCGGTCTTCATCCTGTTCATGTTCGCTCTGTCTCTGATGAAGGACATCCACCGCGTGTTTGAGTTTCACGGCGCGGAGCACAAAGTCGTCTTCAATTTCGAATCCGGCCTGCCGGTGACCGTGGAAAACGCGCAGAAGTTCACCACCTACCATCCGCGCTGCGGCACCAGCTTCCTGTTCGTGGTGATTATCGTTTCCATCATTTTCTACACGTTCATTCCGTTCGACGGCTTTCTGGCCAAACTCCTGTGCCGCATCGCGCTGTTGCCGTTAATTACGGGCGTCAGTTACGAACTGATCCGCTTCGCCGCCAAGCGGCGCGGCTCGGTGTTGTCCACCATGACGGCTCCCGGCCTGTGGCTGCAGCGGATCACCACCAAACCGCCGGCCGACGATCAGACGGCGGTTGCCATTCGCGCGCTCGAAGGCGCCATGGCGCTCGAAAGGCAGCAGGGCGGCCAACTGGTCATCGCCTAAACTCCCCATGCATCTAGCTTCGAAGCTCGATCAGCTCGATAAACGTTTTGACGAGCTCACCCAACAAATGGCCGATCCGGCCATCATTAGCGACTCGGACCAATACCGCAAGGTCACCAAGGCGCGGAGCGAGCTTTCCGACATCGTGGCCAAGTACCGCGAATGGAAGAAGGTGGAAGACAGCCTGTCCCAGGCGCGCCCCATGCTTCAGGATCCGGATCCGGACCTGAAGTCCATGGCGGAAATGGAAATCACCGAGCTGGAGCCCCAGAAGGTGCAGATCGAGGAAGATCTCAAGATCCTGCTTCTGCCCAAGGACCCCAACGACGATAAGAACGTCGTGCTGGAAATCCGCGCCGGAACGGGTGGCGACGAGGCCACACTGTTCGCCGCCGAGATCTTCCGTATGTACTCGCGCTACGCGGAGACGCAGAGCTGGAAGATGGAAGTCACCTCCACCAGCGAGAGCAGCATCGGCGGCCTCAAGGAAGTCATCGCGCTGGTCACCGGCACGAAAGTCTACGCCAAAATGAAGTACGAAAGCGGCGTGCACCGTGTGCAGCGCGTGCCCGTGACGGAGCAGCAGGGCCGCGTGCACACCTCCGCCATCACGGTGGCGATTCTGCCGGAAGCCGACGAAGTCGAAGTCAAAATCGAGGCCAAGGACATCCGCATCGATACCTTCTGTTCCTCCGGCCCCGGCGGGCAAAGCGTCAATACCACGTATTCGGCCGTGCGCATCACCCACCTGCCCACCGGGCTGGTGGTCTCCTGCCAGGACGAAAAATCGCAGATCAAGAATCGCGCCAAAGCCGAGCGCGTGCTGCGTTCGCGCCTGTACGAGCTGGAGTTGGAAAAGCAGCAAGCGGTCTTGGGCGCGGAGCGCAAGAGCATGGTCGGTTCGGGCGACCGCAGCGAGAAAATCCGCACCTACAACTTCCCGCAGAATCGCGTGAGCGACCACCGCATCGGCCTGACGCTCCATCAGCTCGATTTCGTGATGGAAGGGAAAATGGATGCCATCTTCGACGCGCTGATCGCTCACTACCAGGGCGAAAAGATGAAGCAGCAGGCCGAACAGGGAGCTGTCGTCTAACCGCCGTATGACGGTGCATACCGCGTTGCAGCAGGGTGCGCGCCTTCTGGAGGATGCCGGAATCGCCGTGCCGCGGTTGACCGCGGAAGTGTTGCTCTCTCACGCCATGCACGTGGAGCGTGTCTATTTCTTCGCCCACCCCGAGCGGGAACTGAGCGAGGTGGAATGGCTGCACTACGGCCGCTACCTGCACGAACGGCTGGGCGGGAAGCCCACGCAGTACATCACCCACCATCAGGAATTCTACGGCCGCGATTTCCGCGTGACGCCGGACGTGCTGATCCCGCGGCCGGAGACCGAGCACGTGGTGGAAGTCGCGCTGGAACTGGCGCGCGGCGCGCGGAGGGTGCTCGACATCGGCACCGGCTCTGGCGCTTTGGCGGTCACGCTGCGTTTGGAGGTGGGCGCGGAGACGTGGGCGACGGAAATCTCGCCCACCGCCGCCCTGGTGGCCGCGGGTAACGCCGCACGGCTGGGCGCGCCGGTGAACTTCGTGGTCTGCGATTTAATGGAAGCGATCG
>JADGNS010000572.1 GCA_017883355.1 Candidatus Solibacter sp. | reverse complement strand
TTTGGCCTGGAAGCGCGCGTCGATTTCGGCTTTCGTGCCGACGGCGAGAATGCGGTCGCCCTTGATGGCCACGGCGCCATTGGGGATGACGCGCCGCTCGGCGTCCATGGTGATCACGTAGCGCGCGCTCCAGATGAAGTCGGCCGGTTGGGCGGCCAGCGCCAGAACGAAGAGGAAGAAACTAAAGATACGAGACATCGAAGGGCTTCGGGAAAAGATCTTTCAACTGATAGGTTTCGGTTTTGCCGTGCAGGTTGACCAGCACCAGTTCCACGTCTCCGCAAAACTCCCAGAGAATTTGCCGGCAGGCGCCGCAGGGCGGCGTCAAGTTTTCGGTATCGGCGGCCACCGCCACGCGGCGGAACTGGCGGACGCCTTCAGAGATCGCTTTGAACACCGCGACGCGCTCGGCGCAAAGCGTGAGGCCGTAGGTGGCGTTTTCCACATTGCACCCGGTGTGAATGCGGCCGCCGGTGTCTTCAATCGCCGCGCCTACCAGGAACTTCGAGTACGGCGCGAAGGCGTTGAGGCGGGCGGCGAGGGCGGCGGCAATCAGGGGGTCAGGCAAGCGGGCCTCCCAAGTCCGAGCTTCGCTCGGATGCACAAGGCGGAGCCTTATGCCACATTATGACTCCAAGCGCGGCAGGAGCGCCTTCAGGAATTTGACCAGCGTGTCGCGCACCATGACGCCCGTCTCCAGCACTTCCTCGTGATTGATTTTCTGCGGCAGAATTCCGGCCGCCATATTCGTCACGCACGAAATGCCGAGCACCTTCATGCCCATGTAGTTGGCGACGATCGCTTCGGGCACGGTCGACATGCCCACCACGTCGGCGCCGATGGCGCGCAGGTAGCGAATCTCCGCCGGCGTCTCATAGCTCGGGCCCGACATGGCCGCGTACACGCCTTCGGTGATCGGGATGCACAATTCCGTGGCCACCACCTTGGCTATATCGCGATAGGCGCGTGAGTAGGCATCGGACATATCGGGAAAGCGCGGGCCCAGCGAATCGTCGTTAGGTCCCACCAGCGGGTTGGCGCCTTGCAGGTTGATGTGGTCGGAGATCAGCACCAGCCCGCCGCGTTCCAACCGCAGATTGATGCCGCCCGCGGCATTGGTAAATACCATGGATCGCGCGCCGATGGAATGCAGCACGCGCACTCCATAGGTCACCTGCGGCATGCCGTAGCCTTCGTAGAGGTGCGCCCGGCCAGCCATCACGGCGACGTCCAATGTCCCCAGTTTGCCGATGATCAACTTGCCGGCGTGTCCCACGGCGGTGGAGTGCGGCCAGCCGGGGATATTGGCGTAAGGGATGTCGGTACGCTCCGTGAGTTCGTCGGCGAAGGCGCCCAGTCCGCTGCCCAGAACCAAGCCGATGCCGGGCCGCACGTCGGTGTGGCCCTGGATGAATCGTGTGGCTTCGTCGATCACAGCAGCATACCCGCAATGCAGGCCGACATGAAGTTGGCCATGGTTCCGGCGGCGACGGCGCGCAGGCCGAGTCGCGCCAGGTCGCTCTTGCGGGTGGGCGCCAGCGCGCCGATGCCGCCGATTTGAATGGCGATCGAGCTGAAATTCGCAAACCCGCACAGTGCGTAGGTGGCGATGGTGAAGGAGCGCGGATCGAGTTGCGATTTCAGCGGCCCGAGTTTCAGGAACGCCACGAATTCATTGAGCACCAGGCGCGTGCCCAGCAGATCGCCGATCACGCCGCAGTCTTTCCACGGCACGCCCAGGATAAAGGCTACCGGCGCGAAGACGATGCCGAAGATCCTTTCGAGCGAGGCCGGCAGCCAGCCCAGCAGCGGCAGCGTGTGCAGCCAGCCGAGGATGCCGTTGCACATCGCGATGAGCGCCAGAAACGCGATCAGCATGCCGCCGATATTGAGCGCCAGGTGCAAGCCATCGCCGGCGCCCTGCGCGGCGGCATCGATCACGTTGACCGCGGTCTTCTCCACTTTGATATCCACGCGGCCGGCCGTGGCGGGCTTTCCGGTTTCCGGGATGAAGATCTTGGCCAGCATGATGGTGGCCGGAGCCGTCATGATGACGGCCGTGAGCAAGTGAATGATGGAGACGCCGGCAACTTTCACGTAGGCCGCCATCACGGCGCCCGAAACGTGCGCCATCCCGGCCGTCATGATGGTGAAGAGTTCCGATTCGGTGAGACCGGCCAGGAACGGTTTGATAGTCAAGGGCGCTTCGGTCTGCCCCATGAAGATGCTGGCCGCCACGTCGAGCGATTCCGCCCCGCTCACCCCCATGATCTTCTGCATGGCGATCGCCATGCCCTTGACGACCACCTGCATCACGCCCAGGTAGTACAGAATGGAGAAAAACGATGCGATGAAGATGACGATGGGCAGAACCTGGAAGGCGAAGATTACGCCGAACTGGTCGCTGGCCGCGCCGAGTTTGTCTCCGAAGAGGAACTTGCTGCCTTCCTCGGCGAACTTCAACATGGCGTTCACGCCGGTGCTGGCGGCTTGAAAGATCTTGCCGAAATCCGTCTTCAGCACCAGGACCGCGAAGGCAAACTGCAGGCCCATGCCCCAGAGAATCAGGCGGAGCTTAATTTCCTTCTTGTGAGTGGAGAACAGCCACGCGACTCCCAGGATTACGGCGAGGCCCAGGAAACCCGTGAACCGGCCCATTACCCGACTACTTCCAGGATGAGTTCCCGCTCGTCTGGTTTCTGGGCGGAAATGTGGAAGGCGTCCTCCACCATGTCGGCGGCTTCGTCCACGCGGTCTTCCTTGGTGTAATAGAGGCGGCACAGGACGCTGCCGGCATCCACTTTTTCGCCGATTTTGACTTCCAGGATGATGCCCACCGCGGGATCGATGGAATCTTCCTTTTTATCGCGCCCGGCGCCGATCATGTTGCTGGAGATTCCGATATCCTGGGCGTTGATGCGCCTCACGTAGCCGGCCCGCGGCGAGGTGATTTCGCGCATGCCGGTGGCGTTGGGGAGGAGTTCGAACTTGTCGAGCGCCTGCGGGTTGCCGCCCTGCGCCGCCACCACCTGCTTGAACTTCTTGTAGGCCGAACCGTCGACCAGGTGCTTCTCGGCCAGCATGCGGGCTTCTTCCAGCGTGGCGGCCTTCTTGCCGAGGAAGATCATGCGCGCGGCGAGTTCGAGGGAGAGCTTGGTCAGGTCGGCCGGCCCCGCATTCTGCAGGGTCTGCGAGGCTTCCATGATCTCCAGCGCGTTGCCGATGGCATAACCCAGGGGCTGGTTCATGTCGGTGATCAGCGCCTGGACCTTCTTGTCCATGCGGCGGCCGATGCCGACCATCATGGCGGCGAGGCGTCGCGCCTCCACCTGCGTCTTCATAAACGCGCCACTGCCCACTTTGACGTCCAGCACCAGGGCGTCGATGCCCTCGGCGAGTTTCTTCGACATGATGGAAGACGAAATCAGCGGGATGGATTCCACCGTCGCGGTGACGTCGCGCAGGGCGTACAGCTTGCGGTCGGCAGGCACCAGCCGCTCGGTCTGGCCGATGAAGCAGAGCCCGAGTTCGGCGAGTTGCTTTTGGAACTCCTCGGCGGAGAGATCGGTGCGGAAGCCCGGGATGGATTCCAGTTTGTCGAGCGTGCCGCCGGTATGGCCGAGCGCGCGGCCCGACATCATGGGCACGACTACTCCAGCGGCCGCCGCCAAGGGCGCCACAATGAAGCTGGTTTTATCGCCTACGCCACCGGTGGAGTGTTTGTCCACCTTCACGCCGGGCACGTCCGAAAGGTCGACGGTGTCGCCGGAATGCAGCATGCACTCCGTCAGGCGGCTGACCTCGCGGTCAGTCATCCCCGAGAAGTAGACGGCCATCAAGAACGCCGACATCTGGTAATCCGGAATATCACCGCTGGTGTATCCGTTTATCAGGAACTCCACCTCTTCAGGAGCAAGTTCTTCGCCGCCGCGTTTGCGCTGGATCAAGTCAACTGTACGCATTATGAGTAACTTAGCCTACCATCCCAAGGGGTTGAAAGTAAAGGAAGGACTTTGCCGTCCCGGGACGAACTACCCCTGATCGGGTGTGAAGACATCCGATTCCGGGCAATTTCCCCTTGAATCCACGATTGTACACCCTTCGGCGCGTGCCGCGGTGGAGGAGGTGATTTGCGACTTGGTGAGGGGGAAGCGGTCATGGGAGCGGGGCTCGCGGCGGCGTTGGGCCGTCCTCTCCCGAAAGGGGCAAGTTCGGCGCCTCGGGGGCTTGCCGGAAGTTCGGACTGTCGTAGGGGAAGCGGAGCTCGCCATCGGGTCCGTAGTGTTCGGGGGGATTCGGCTGGGGAGCGCGCCTGTCAGGGGTGATCGGGTTCGTTTGGTCGGGGGTACAAGTAGTTTCCTTTGGTTCGGGTTGGGCCTCCACAATGGGTTCGTTTGGTAATTCGTGGCGAAGGGCTTTGAGGCGTTCGAAATCCTCGATGGCGCGGCGGTACAGGCGG
>JADGNS010000571.1 GCA_017883355.1 Candidatus Solibacter sp. | reverse complement strand
TGCGCTCCGGCGCCGCGCCCGTTAGCGGGTCCAGCAGGAACGTTTCGATGGAGAGCTCGTCGCTCGCGCCGAAGGTGGGACGGTAGCCGATGTTGGTGATGGAATTCCACTGGCGTCCACCGGCGCGGTCCAGGGTGCGCGTGATGTAGACGCCGCCGGCCGGAATCACTTCCGCGCGAGTGGCCAGATTCAGCGTAGGCACCGTCTGTTTGGACCCGACGCCGCGCCCGCTCACCACCTCGCCCTCGACGCCGTAGGCGTGTTGCAGCAAGCGCGCGGCGAGAGAGACATTTCCCGCGCGGATCAGTTCGCGGATGCCGCTAGAGGACACCACGCGGCCGCGCCAGGCGACCGCTGGGACGATTTCGGTTTCGAAGCCGAACTTGCGCCCCAGTTCGGAGAGTACCGCTACATTGCCCGCGGCCCGATGTCCGAAGCGGAAGTTATCGCCCACCAGTACCGCGCGCGCGCCCAGGGCATGCACCAGGAGTTGCTCGACGAACTGCTCCGGGGTCAGACACGCCAGTTCGCGGGTGAACGGCAGAATCAGCACCTGCTCGATGCCTTCCTCGCGCATCAGCGCGGCGCGCCGCTCGGGTGAAGTCAGTAAGGGCGGCGTGCGGCCGGGCGCCACGACGCGCGTGGGGTGCGGATCGAAGGTCAGCACCGATGCCTTCCAACCGCGCTCGGAGGCGATTTCTCTCACGCGGCGCAGGATTCGCCGGTGGCCGAAATGCACGCCGTCGAAGTTGCCGATGGAGAGAGCGCTGGGCGCGAAATCGCGGGGAAGGCCGGCGAGGCTGCGATAGATCCGCATTGCCTACCGCACCCCTGCCACTTGGATTTCCAGGCCGTCGTAGGCCAGGCGGATGTGCGGCGGCAACATGCTTTCGGCCCGCGCGTGCGCCAGCTCGTGGCAGATGTGGGTGAACCAGGTCCGGCGCGGTCCCAGCCGGCCCACCGTGCAAGTGGAGCGCTCCACGGTGGAATGCGTGGGGTGCGGCTTGTAGCGCAGAGCATCGAGGAAGAGCACGTCAAGCCCGCCCAGCATGGCGATGGAGGATTCCGGGATGTCGCTGTGGTCGGTCAGATAGGCCGCCCCGCCGAAGCGAAAGCCATAGATCATCTGGCTGCCGTGCAGAACCGGCACCGGTTGGAACTCCATGCCAAACAGATCGAAGGGCGCGCCGTCCATCACCCTTGGCTCCAGTTTCGGGACGCTGGATTCCTTCCGGCCGCTCTCGAAAATATACTGGAAACAGCGTTGGATGGCGGCCATGGTTTCGGGCGCCGCGAAGATCGGGATTTGTCCCTTCTGCCGGTAGTTGAAGGGGCGCACGTCGTCCAGGCCCATCAGATGATCGGCGTGGGAGTGGGTGAACAACACGGCATCCAGGCGATCGATGCGCGCGCGCAGTGCCTGCGTGCGGAGATCCGGCGTGGTGTCGATCAGCACATTGCGCCCTTCGTAGCTCAGCAGGATCGAGGGCCGCAGCCGGTTATCCCGCGGATCGGACGAGGTGCAGACGTCGCAATGACACCCGATGGTCGGAATGCCCACGCTGGTCCCCGAGCCGAGTACTGTGATCTTGCAGGCCGGCGATGGCATTCAGGCTTTCGGGGGCGCGGCCTTCGCCACCTCGTCGGACACCTGTACGTAACGGAAACGCAGCTCGGTTAGGGAATTCTCCAGCGTGCGGTTTTCCTCCAGGCTGAGATTGCCCTTGGTCTTCTCATGCAGCATGCCCATCAGGTCGATGGTGTGCCGCGCCAGTTCCAGATCGGGTCCCGGCTTCTCTTCTTCGCCGTAGTGCATCAGGCCAAGCTGGATCTCGCACTGGGCCCGCAGAGAGAGAACCAGGAATAGGAAAGATGCCGGTGGCAGCGGCATGCGGGGTGTATCCTGGTCGGCCTCGTTGATCGCTTCGTCGCTCATCGAATCTATTTTATAACGTGCACGCGCGCCTAATACGCCTTGGCGATGACGGCGCGGTGGGCGACGGTCTGCCCGGTGACGATGCACTTGCCCGGCCCGTCGTACTCGTCGACCAGGGGAATGTTGCGCACCGTGGCCTTGAACTCCTTGAGGCGCGCGTCGCAAACGGGATCGTCCTGGATGTGGGCCATGACGAACTTGCCGCCGCCCTTTTCCGCCGTGGCGTCGCGCAGGATGGCTTCCACTTCCCCGATGGAATTGGCGAGCACCGTGTTGGCCTTCATGCGCTCCTTGGCGCGCGTGAACAGGCTGGTCTGGATGTCGTTCAGGGTGGCGGAGAGTTTGCCAGGGAGCGCGGTCTGGTCGATGGGCTCCTTGGCGCCCGTATCGCGGCGCTTGAGCACGATCTTGCCGCTGGCCAGATCGCGGGGCCCGAGTTCGAGGACAGTGGGAACGCCGCGCCGCTCCCAGTGAAAGAACTTCGCGCCCGGCGATTGGCCGTCGCGGTCGTCCACTTTGGCGCCGACTTCTTTGGCGATGCGGTGCGCTGCCTCCAGCACTTGCGCGCGCTCTTCGTCCTTGCGGTAAATCGGCACCAGCACGGTCTGGATGGGCGCGAGCTTGGGCGGCAGCACCAGCCCCTTATCGTCGGAATGCGTCATGATCAGCCCGCCGATGAGCCGCGTGCTGACTCCCCAACTGGTCTGCCAGACGTATTCCAGTTGGCCTTCTTTGCTCTGGAACTGCACGTCGAACGCCTTGCCGAAGTTCTGCCCCAGATCGTGGCTGGTGCCCGCCTGCAGCGCCAGCCCGTTCTGCATCATGGCCTCGATGGAGTAGCTGCGCAGGGCACCGGCGAACTTCTCGGCGCGCGACTTGACGCCCTTGATCACCGGCATCGCCATAATGTCCTCGGCCACCTCGGCGTACAGGTCCAGAATGCGCAGCACTTCTTCCACGGCTTCGTCGTGGCTAGCGTGCGCGGTGTGCCCCTCCTGCCAGAGAAACTCCGTGGTGCGCAGGAACATGCGGGTACGCAGCTCCCAGCGGACCACGTTGGCCCACTGATTCAGGAGCATCGGCAGATCGCGCCAGCTATGAATCCACTTGGCGAAGAAGTGCCCTACGATGGTCTCCGACGTCGGGCGGATTACATACGGCTCTTCGAGTTCCTTGCCGCCGGCGATGGTGACGACCGCGAGTTCCGGCGCAAAGCCTTCCACGTGCTCGGCTTCCTTGCGCAGGAAACTCTGCGGGATGAGCAGGGGGAAATAGACGTTCTGGTGATTGGTCTGCTTGAAGCGCTGGTCAAGCTCGCGTTGCAGGACTTCCCAGACGGCGTATCCGTTGGGCTTGATGACCATGCAGCCCTTGACGATTTCGGCGGGTTCAGCCATGTCGCCCTGCAGTACGACATCCTGATACCAGGCGGCAAAGTCCTGCGCGCGTGCGGTGATGGGAGATTCAGCCATAGGAGGTGTAATCTCCAGTGTGGCATAAGTTACCGTGCCCACACGCTTCCTGACGGTCGCGGCACTGATTGATAAGCACCCCGGGCATCGTCCTTTGGCTGGGGCGCAGCGTCACTATATTAGATGCCCAGCCTTCGTCGATAATAAAAGTGATTCGTTCATGACGCAAATGACCACTTCTGGGGCGGCCGAGAGCCGCGCCGCCAAAATCCTTCGCGAGGTCTTCGAGTCGGGGCGTCCGCTGACCTACGTCCGCACATCGGAAGAGCAGCGCGCCGGCCGCGTGCTGCGCGAAGTCGCCCTGCGCCTGTACGACACTCCCCTGCCCGTCTGGACCTGGAGCCTGACCGGCGGCATGCATCGCGACGGCTACGCCGCCGAGGCCGGCACGCTCGACGCCAAGGGCGCGCTGGATTTTATCGCGGCGTATCCCGATGCGGCCATCTTCCACCTCATGGACTTTCATGAGCCGCTGCGCGAGAGCGCCGATATCCGGCGGCGCCTGCGCGACATCTACGAAAGCTGCCAGGGCCGGCGCAAGTTCGTCGTCATCACCTCGCCCGTCCGCGCAATTCCGGAGGAGCTCGAGCGCAGCCTGCTGTTTCTCGAACTGCGGCCGCCCGACCTGATCGAACTGTTCGCCTTCCTGCGCGAGGAGAGCGGCGATACCAGCGACGCGCTCCTCCACCAACTCGCGCCCGCCCTGCTCGGGCTCACCTTGGATGAGGCGCGCTACGCGCTCCGCCGCGCGCTCGCCGCCACCGGGCATTTGAGCCCAGAGTCGCTGCCGGCCTTGCTCGAAGAGAAGCGCCTGCTCATCAATCGCAGTGGCGTCATCGAATTCATTGCCGACGGTACCAGCATCGGGGAGGTGGGCGGCCTGGATGGCCTGAAGTCCTGGCTTCTGGAGCGCCGCAAGCTTTTTGAGTTGCGCGACAGCCTGAATACCGAGATCGTGCCCAAGGGGCTCCTCCTGATGGGCATCCCGGGCTGCGGCAAGAGCCTCGCCATCAAGGCCATCGCTTCCCTTTTCCAACTGCCGCTCTACCGC
>JADGNS010000570.1 GCA_017883355.1 Candidatus Solibacter sp. | reverse complement strand
GCGATGCCGTCACGGTACAGCCACGTAGAGGCCGGCTGACGGTGACCGTGCGCCGCGACGCGCTGGTCGCTCAACCGCGCGGGTGGCTCACCACCTGGACGGAGCAGGCGGAATCGCAGGGCTGTATCGCCCCGGGCCAGGGCGCGGCGCTGGCAGCGCGGATCGTGGAATCGATTGCCCTGCCCAGCGGAGCCGACCTGCGGCTCCTGGGTTTGGCCGGCACGCCGAACTTCGTCGAAATCGGCGCCGCCAACCGTTTGCAGGTGATCAGCCCGATGCTGCGCGAGGGCGCGAATCCGGATGCGCCGCTATTCGACGCAGGCAGCGTTTCCGCCGAAGGCCGCGGTCTGACGGTGGAGCTGAAGTCGAGCCCCGACCTGATTGGAGTGGAGACCGCCTGGTACGACCTTCGTCCGAAGACCGGAGGACGCGGGTTCACGATTGTGCCATCGTTCGCGGAAACCAGCATCAGGGGAAAGGTGGAAAGCCAGGCGGCGCCGGCGCGGAACTACCTCCAGTTTTCCCCGGAGATGGGCTTCTACCGCCTGTTTTACAAGGCGGACCAGAGCGAAGTGCTGGTCGCGGCCGGCACGCGCGCCGCGCTGCCCACAGACTTGGCAACCTGCGATCGGCCGGGCGGCGCCGTCTGCCTGGCGATTCCGCGCGGAGTGGGGGTCAATCCCTATCTCCTGGTGAATGTGAACGGAAGTCCTGTCGGGGTGGGGATCGGCTCGGACCTGCGCGCACTGCTCCGCACCATGCGGCAGAGCGCGGACACGGTTCTACCCACGCTTGCGATCACCAGGTTGTGGGCTGGCAAGCCCGTCGCGCTGGAATTCGACCGCTCGCGGGCGGACATACTAAGCCTGGTGTTGACCGGGAAAGAGGAGATCCGCTGGTAGCCCGGCCGCGACGCGCATGCGTCCGCTGTGGGCTGTCAACCGGCCGGGCTGGGATACACCTGTCCCCTTCCAAAGCTACGAACTAATCGGCGCATCGGAAAAGGTATCGCTCGGAGTGCCGGCCGGTTGCCAGCTTATTGAGGATGCGGCAGTTTCGCCGCGTTTTTTTTGAAGATGTGGTGGATATTTCTAGGCTAAGCTAACGTCTTCCGCCTGCAAACCCTTCGGGCCCTTCTTGACAACAAATGACACACGAGCGCCTTCATCGAGCGAACGATAGCCGCTGGCTTCGATGGCGGAGAAATGGACGAAAACGTCTTCGCCATTTTCGCGCTGGATAAATCCGAAGCCTTTTGCGGCGTTAAACCACTTCACGGTACCTGTTTCTTTCATGTTTCCTCTACTTCATCTTACGATGGTATTCTTCAAGATTTTAGAAACGTCGCAGTTGCGCGGCGTTCCCAGCCCTGACACCTAATTGTAGCCCGTCGACCGGGGCCTAACCGGGGCATGAGAGCCACTTCACTATACAAGGGTCTGTGCCCGGTTACAAGTGGGTTGAGTCCAGCGGCTGTCCAGCGCCAGGTTCGGAGCAGCGGCGAATTGGCGGCGACACCCCCTTTGTTGACCGAAGTGGACTTGTGCGCGGGCGGGATTCCAGCGTAGTTTGAGTCATGCTCCATCCGGCCGGCGGCGCCTGTTCGTCCTGCTCCGCGCCGCGCTCGCCGTTCTGACGCTCCGCGCATTTCGCATGCGCCCACACAGTGCCAGTCCAAGCAGATCCTCGCGGACTGTGTTGGACAGCGAATAGGGAAGAGACTCTATTCGGCTCATCCTTGAACACTCGTTCCCTCTCCACGAAACAGTTCTCCACAAAGGAAGAAGACCATGGCATCTGTGATGGACCCCGTATCGCGAGCCAACGCGCAGCGCGAGACCGGTTGGGTGAATCGCCTCTTCAGCAGTGAGCAATCGACTCCGGAATACCAGGAACTCAAGTTCACGCTCCACCGGAAACTGCTGGACCGGATCAATCTGGAGGCGCTCTCTTCGATGTCGGGCGATCGGGTCCGCTCGGAAGTTCGTACAGCCGTGGCCAGACTGGTCGATGAAGAGAAGACGCCTCTCAGCCTGGTGGAAAAAGATCGGGTGATCGAAGAGATCCTGGATGAGGTGTTCGGCCTCGGCCCGCTCGAACCGCTGCTGCAAGACCCCACCATCAGCGACATTCTGGTGACGACCCCGCACCACGTCTACGTGGAACGCGGCGGCAAACTGTACCGCACGCCGGTGGAGTTCAAGGACGACGCGCACCTGCTGCGGATCATTGAAAAAATCGTCTCGCGGGTGGGACGCCGCGTCGACGAATCGTCGCCGATGGTGGACGCGCGCCTGCCCGATGGCTCGCGCGTCAACGCGGTGATTCCCCCGGTGGCGGTAGACGGCCCCCTGCTCTCCATCCGCCGGTTCGGCCGCCACGCGCTCAAAGGCGAGGACCTGGTGGCGAAGCTCGCCATGACGGAAGGCATGCTCGAGCTGTTGAAAGCCTGCGTGAAGGCGCGCCTGAACATTTTGATCTGTGGCGGCACGGGCTCCGGCAAGACCACCCTGCTCAACGCGGTTTCTTCCTACATCCCGGAAGACGAGCGCATCGTAACCATTGAAGACGCCGCGGAATTGCGCCTTCAGCAGACCCATGTGGCGCGCATGGAAACCCGCCCGGCGAATGTGGAAGGCACGGGCGCGATTCATATCCGCCAACTGGTGATCAACGCGCTCCGCATGCGTCCCGACCGCATCATCGTGGGAGAAGTCCGCTCCGAGGAAGCGCTGGACATGTTGCAGGCGATGAACACGGGTCACGATGGATCGCTGACCACGCTGCACGCCAACACGCCGCGCGACGGACTGGGCCGCCTGGAGGTGATGGTGGGCATGGCCAACGCCAACATGGGGGTGCGTTCGATCAGGGCGCAGATTGCCTCGGCCGTCGATCTGTTCATTCAGACCTCGCGTTTCAGCGATGGGACGCGGCGCGTCACGCACATCACGGAAGTGGTCGGGATGGAGCAGGACATCATCACGCTGCAGGACATTTTCCTCTTCGAGAAGACGGGCATCACGGAGGCCGGAAGAGTGCGCGGGCGGTTCCGCGCCACCGGCATCCGGCCGAAGTTCTACGATCGCCTGAAGACGTGCGGCATTACGTTGCCGACGCAGATGTTCCAGACGGTGGTGGAGATCAACTAGGACGTCGAGTCGCCTTTCGCTCCTGTCCCGTCAGCGTCCTTGCCGGCGTTCTTCGTCCGCGCTGGTCCTCGCGGACCCCACCGCGCTCCGCCAGGGGGTAGAATTGACTTTTAACAACAGGAGAAAAGGATCTATGAAGATCGAAACCTCACGCCGCGGTTTTCTGGGCGCCGCCGCCGGAATGGCGGGTCTGAGCGCGATTGGCGCCCCGCCCGCCTCCGCCGTGGTGGAGCCGGAGCCTTGGGGAATGAAGCTGGGAATCGCCACCTATTCCCTCCGCGAATTCAACCGGGCCACCGCCATCGAGATGCTCAAGAAGATGCAGGTGAAGTACGTCAGCATCAAGGACGTTCACCTGAAGATCGGCGCGCCGCCCGAGGAAACCAAGGCCGGCCGGGCCGAGTTCGATGCGGCGGGCCTGGTGGTCACCAGCGGCGGCAACGTGGATATGACGAAGGGCGTCACGGTGGAGGATCTCCGCAAGCAGTTCGAGTACGCCAAGGCCGCCGGCCTGCCCATGATGGTGTGCGCGCCGACGCACGAGAACATCAAGGCGGTGGAGACGCTGGTAAAGGAGTACAACATCCGCATCGCCATCCACAATCACGGTCCCGAGGACAAGAACTTTCCGACGCCGCAATCCGTCCTCGAAGTAGTGCGCAAGCTGGATAAGCGTTGCGGCCTGTGCATGGACATCGGCCATTCGGCGCGTACTGGCGTCGACGTGGTGAAGACGATTGCCGAAGCCGGCGACCGGCTCTTCGACATGCACGTCAAGGATCTGCGCGACCTGAAGAACAAGGACAGCCAGTGCGATATCGGCGACGGCGCCTTTTCGTTCCCGGCCATTTTCAAACAACTCAAGAAGATGGGTTATACAGGCTGCGTCAACATGGAATACGAGATCAACGGCAAGGATCCGATGATGGGCATGCAGCGCTCGCTGAGTTACGAGCGCGGCGTTCTGGCGGCTCTGGCGGTCGCATAGAGCGTATGACGAACATTCCGATCGGCACCAAAAGCGAGTTCCAGATGCTAGTGACCAGCGAGGTCGCCATCACCTTCCTGGGGACGGAGGGCGCGCGCGTGCTCTCCACCCCGCACATGATCGGGCTTATGGAGATGACGTGTCGCAACACGGTGTTGCCCCGCCTGGATGCGGGCTGGGAGTGGAAAGGCGTGTTGCACGAGGCGCTGGTGTCGCCACAGGCGATGCAGCAGCAATTCCTGCCAGGCTTGCGCATTGTCGTCTTCAGCGATGGCGCGCGCAGTCAGCAGTCGGTAAAGGAGAAATTCACCCGCGATGCCATC
>JADGNS010000569.1 GCA_017883355.1 Candidatus Solibacter sp. | reverse complement strand
GGATACGGATGCGACCTACGCGCGGCTCCGCGGCCTGCTGCGCAGGACGGCGCGGATGGCGGCGTGTGCCCGGGCGAGGGCTGCGCTTGGGGACGGCTCCCGGCACGAGGAGGGAATGAGCGGTGTTCTTTAACATGTCGCGATTCGGCCCATTATCGGTAGTGATGTTGCCAACTCGACGCCGTCCGCAGATGCCGCGTCCCACAACCCCCGCCTCCGTGCGGGCCGCGGATTCAAACGCTCGGGATCCCTTCTGTTCGTCGTAGCGGGCCAGTGTACGATATGGCGGTTTTTCTGCCCCGATCTTGCAGGCGCGCGCCTCGCACTCGTGGGGTTGCGCGGCTCCTCCGAAGCAATACCCGAGCAGCGGTCCAACTACCGGGTTCCCGACGTCGAAGATGGCACAGATGTTTGGATGGTTGAGAGCCAAGGCTGCACGCGACTCGCGGTTGAATCGCTCGCGCATCGGTTGATTCGTCAGAGCATCGGGCAGTACTTTGATCGCAACATCCCGCCTGAGTCGAGTGTCGCGAGCCTTGTACACTTCGCCCATCCCACCCGCGCCGAGGGGCGCCAGGATTTCGTAGGGTCCGAGTTTGTCGCCGGGAGAGAGCGCCGTCTGTGAGTCAGAGTAGATTCGTCTTCCTCTTGGTTCGGCTTCATTCATGCCGCAAGGCCGTCACCGGATCGATCCGTACGGCCCTGCGCGCCGGCAGGTACATCGCGGCCAGCGCCACCGTCACGAAAAGCAACGACACCCCGGCGTAGGTCTTCGGGTCCGTGGGGGTCAGCCCGTATAGAGCCTCGCGCAGAAGGCGTGTCAACGCCAGGGCGCCCAGCACCCCGGCCGCCAGTCCCCCCGCGACCAGCGTCATCGATTGCCGCAGCACCATCGCTAGGACATCCACCCGCTGCGCGCCGAGCGCCATCCTCACCCCGATTTCGCGCGTCCGCTGCCCCACGGCGTAGGACATCACGCCATACAGCCCGATGGCGGCAAGCGCGACAGCCAGAATGCCAAACGCGCCGACCAGCGCAGCCAGCGACCAGAGGAGCGAAAGCTCATTGTGCAGATGCCGCTCCAAGGTCTCGACGTCGAACACCGGCAGGTCCTGGCCCAGGGTGCGGATCTCACGGCGGACGCGCGGCGCCAGCCCACCGGCGTTGCCCGCAGCGCGAATGTGCAGCCTCACGTGCCCGCGCTCGTTTTGAAACAGCGGCAGGTAGAGGTAAGGCGCCGGCTTCGGATCTAAATCCTGGGTGAGCCTCACGTTCCGCGCCACCCCCACCACCTCCAGCGGCGGCCCGACGCCAAAACCCCACCGCCGCAGCCGTTTGCCGAGCGGGTTCTCGCCGGGCCACAGCCGCGCCGCCAGTGCTTCGTTCACGATCGCCGCTCCCGGCGCACCCTGCGTGTCGCGTTCCGTGAAGTCCCGTCCCGCGCGCAGTGGGATCTGGAGCGTTTCGAAATAGCGCGGTGCTACCGCGTCGTCCCGTACCTCGAAAGCGTTCTCACGCGCCGCAGCAACGCCGTCCAGCAAGTACCGCGACGTGAACCCGCCGGAGGCCACCGTCTTCCCCGCCAGGGTCGCCGCCGCAACCCCCGGCATCCCGTTCAGGCGCGCGTACAGATCGCGGTAAAGCCCCTGGCGCCTGGCGTCGTTGTAACCCAGCCGCTCGGGGTCGATCGACATCAGCAGGACGTTTTCGGAAACGAACCCCATCTCCTCGGTGCGCACGTTGCGGTAGCTGCGCACCAGGAGCCCCGCCCCGATCAGCAACACCAGCGAGAGCGCGATCTCCGAAACCGTCAGCAGACTGCGCAGCCGCGAGCGGGAAACCGGCGCCGCGCCGCCGGCCTTCAATTCGAGCGCGAGGTCCCGACGCGAGCTCTCCAGAGCGGGCGCGAGGCCGAACAGAAGACCCGTGGCGATCGAAACCAGGGCGTTGAAGCAGAGCATGCGGAAGTCGAGCCGGGGATCGAGAAAATTCAGGTCCCGGGCGGCGAGCGGCACCAGCCTTCCGGCCCAGATTGCGACCAACAGGCCGGCCACACCGCCCGCTACCGAAAGCACCAGGCTTTCGGTGACCAGTTGGCGCACCAGTCGAGTGCGCGTGGCGCCCAGCGCCAGCCGCACCGCGATCTCCCGCCGTCTCCCCAAAGCGCGGGCCAGCAGCATGGTCGCGATGTTGACGCACGCGATGAGCAGGACGAACCCGGCGGCGATCTGCAGCGCCAGCAGAACCCCGCCGGCAATGCCCCGGCTCAGGGGCCCCAGCTTGGTGTTGCGGTCCAGGATGACCCCCGATCGCTTGGTTTTTTCCGAATAGGCTCTGGGATAGGCGCTCTGCAATTGCCGGCCGATAGTGGCGGCTTCCGCCTGCGCCTGCTCGAACCGCACTCCGGGCTTCAGCCGGCCGGCGATATTCAGAAACGCGTCCGCCCTTTGGTGCGGATCCGAGAACGGGTCAGGCCGCGGCGCAGCGGCATCCAGACCGATCGGCGTCCACACGTCCAGGGGCTCGTCAAGCTCCGTGCCGCGGAAGGCTGCGGGCGCGATGCCCGCCACGGTGTAAAGCCGTCCGTTGAGCCGGATGGCCTTGCCCAGCAGCCCTGGATCGCCGCGGAACCGCCGCTGCCACAGCCTGTGACTGACCACCACGGCATGTTGCGTTCCCGGGCCGAAGAACGCTCCGGCGCCCAGCACCGAAAAGTAGTTGTTCGAGACCACCGCTCCGCGCAACCGCTCCGGCTCGTCCACGCCGCCCAGGCTGAAATCGGTATGCTGGTATGCCATCAGCCCGGAAAAGGATTGGGCACGGTCGCGGTAGTCGCAATAGTCCGGGTAGGAGAAGCGGCCATACCCGAGGCCCTCGCCCGTCCGGCTGAACACCACCAACTGCTCGGGCGCGGCGATCCCCGGTGCGCTGCCGGCCAGCACCGAAGCCAGCAAGCCGAAAATCGCGGTATTCACGCCAATGCCCAGCGCCAGCACGGCCGTCGTGACCAGGGCAAAACCAGGGGTGCGCAGCAGATTGCGCAGAGCGTAATGGAGGTCGTTGCGCATCGTAGGTGCGTGTCACTCTCTAAAGTAAAGCTTAACCGATCACGAAGGAAGTAGGTCCTGGTGAACGGCACCGTTCCCAATCTGGACCGAAGTTTCGCCTGAGCACGGCGGGCGTCCCGAAAGGGATCACGGGGTCTGCAATCGGGGGGCGGCTCGACGCTACCGGGCGCTCCGCCTCACGGCCTGGACTGCGTAGACTGCGAAGCCGGCGCCAGCGATGGCATACCAGTAAGCCTGGCGCAGGGTAAGGGTGAACGCTGCCATGCCGAAGGCTATGCCCCACATGAACGCTTCCCCCGTGAACCCGTCCACCCAATCGGGGCGCGCTTCGCCGGACGGCACGCGCGGGTGCAGAGCAGGTATGAGGCGCGGGACGGCTCTGAAGTACTCGCGATACCTTTCGGCCTGCGATGCCAGCAGGCCCGCCTCCTCACGCAAGATCAAGCGATAGACGATGACGGGTATTCCCGCCACGACTATCGCAAAACCAAGGCGGCTGGCCATGGTCCCAAGCCCAAGGGCGAGCAAGACCGTACCGAGGTAAAGCGGATTGCGGACGTAGCGATATGGGCCGTCAGCCGTCAACTGGTCGCTGTGCATTTTGGCGTCGTGTACCACGGAACTGTGCAGGTACGCCTCCGCCCACGAGCGGATCAGCGCCGCCGCGGCCGCCAGCGCCGTGCCCAAACCCAAAATCACGCGAGAGTAACTGCTTACCTGAGGCGAATCTGCACCCGCCAGCCAACGCGCGACTGACAAAGAAGAGTTAATGTCTCCGGCGGCGTAGAGAGCGAACCCCAGCCAGAACACCCCGCCGATGATCCAGAAGCGGGCGCGAAACTCGAAATCCGTGGCGCGAAAGTCGGACAACCGCTTTGGCATTCAGCCTCCCTTCCCGACGCTCTTCGAAAAACCAGTCTCTCACGCCTCCGACCAATACGTCTCGCATTGGATGACCGGAGGTGAGGTGCTTGATGTGGATTGTCGAGATGCCTATGAACGCACCTTGATCAACACCGAGGAGAGAGGGCGGGTTTTGCTTCGACGGGCACCTTTTGTGGCCTGTCGGCCTTCCCGATAGGCGTTTGGGGGAAAGTGGATCGCCGCGCCACATTCCGGCGGTCAATGGAAGCAAAGCCCACTTCTCGTTCCCAATCCTCGGCAGAACGTTGCCGGCCAGTTCAATGAGTAGGGCGTTTTGCGGCAAGTTGACCGTTCTCGCCCAACTTCCGGTTGGCGCGTAACACGGGAGCAAACCGGAAAAGGATGCGCCGTCCGGGCCGCCCAAAATGTCGCAGAATAGAAAGCATGCGGCACAACATCGCCAAATACGTGGTGGCTACGACGCTAGCCGCTTCGTTAGTCTTCGCGCAGGCGCAGTGGAGAGATCCATCGCCTCACC
>JADGNS010000568.1 GCA_017883355.1 Candidatus Solibacter sp. | reverse complement strand
GGCCGTCGCCTATCTCGCGGTCGAGATCCTGCTCCTCCCGCAGGCCGGAGCGCGCTGGCTGGTGGCGGGCGTGCTGGGCGCGCTCCACGGCCTCTACTTTCATTTGTTCTTGCAGACCACGGGATACTCACCCGCGCTGGTCCTCGTGGGCGCGGCGCTCGCCGAGGCCGCCGCGATTGCCGCGCTGGCGCTGGTGCTCTCCCGCCTGGCCCGCCTGGCGAAGGCGTTCCGTCCGGTGCAGGTCGCGGCATCGGCGCTGCTGGTCTTCGGCATGGTCTGGTTCCTGCTGCGCCTGCGAAGTTAGCCCTGCGACGACCGATCCGGAAGTGGATGGCGGCCCCGTTCGGCGATGGCCCTTCAGTCTAGGTTCGTGAATAATACCGGCGGCGAACGGCCAGGCCGATTAGCGCGATGCCTGCCATGAGTAGGGTGGCCGGTTCTGGTGCAGGAGCCAGAAAGCCGCGAATCTCACCGCCCGGGAAAGCGGTCGTGTGGATATTGAAGTACGTGTCCCCAGCCGCCATTTGGGCCAACAACACAGCCTCGGCACTTGCCACGGTACCTCCGTTCGTCGTTATAAAAGCAGCGTTGTAGCTGGAGGACAGAGTGAGATCGAGGGTTTGGGTAAAACTGCCGCTGGTTACACCAAGAGGCAGGTTCAAGAAGGTAGGCGTTTGCGTAGCCACTCCCGCCGTCCCGGTGCCGGGAGATGCGGTGCAGCAGTGGATGTGCGAAGCCGTAGTCGTCCCAGTCAAGCCCGAAAACGACGCGGACACGAACATCGTGTTTAAGGTCGTATCGATCACGACACTTGCGAATCCGGTGCCTGCCGACGCGTTTGGCGGGCTTTCGCCCGGACCGGTTAGATTTGTCTGGTACGTAATGATACTGGCATGCGCGGCCGAGGCAAGAAAAAGCGCGGCAGCGAATGCGATTCGTAAAGCCTTCATGGTTTGCCTCCAATCGAACTGACTGGCTTTTCGCCGATCAGCCCACTAGCTTAGTGGTTCCGCCACGTTACACTTCCTAACTGTGCAGTCCTCTAGTGGACCCTATCGTGACCGGATGAGGAATACACTATCACGAAACCCGGTGTCTGCAAAAGGGGTTCGCGTGACACCTGCAGATTGCACAACGGGGGCGCACGGCTACCCGCAGAAAGCAGCGGCGGAGATCGCCATCCGAAGTGCGGCGGCATCTGACGCGACCGGACCGCATCGCGTGCTTGTGCTCCTGCTGCGTCTGCGAAGTTAACGCCCCTGCAACCTGACGCTTCCCCCATCGGACCTTGGGGGTTCGATCCAGTATTTGCTCAAGGGGATATCGCGGAGGTCGAAGTTCACCACCGAGTATCCCGTCACGAACTCCGGCGTCACGCCGATTCTGGCGTTGCCCAGATGTTCCATGGGCACTTCCATGAAACTCGCATGCAGACGGTACTTCGGATCCGAGAGGTTGAAAAACGTTTTGCCGCGATCCAGCGGCGAGAGCCACGCCGTCTGCGGGCTGGTGGCAGGATTGCCGTAGTTGCCCAGCCGCGAAGGAAACCGGCGGCCGTCTTCCTGAGTCCACATCGTCACGCGGACCACCGACGGAATATCCGAAGACGATTCGCACAGCACCTTGACGCGGGCCTCGGACCAGCGATCTTCGCTGATGCCGCTGCTACAGTATCCGACCCCGGGCGCCGCGACGCGACCACCCACCGGCATCCACGCCGTCTCACCCTGGCGCACCACGCCCACCGCGGTCTGGCCGGTAAGGCGCACGTTCCGGTCCTTGAGGGCGGCGTAAACCGCCGGATCGAATCGCAGGCTGAGCCAGAGCGAACCCGAGTCCGAGTCGTACGGGTAAGGAAACAGCCTGGCCTCCAGTTGGACCTTCTCAAATTGATTGTCCGGCGTGAAGGTGGTGCTGTGATAGCGCCTCCCGTCGGGAGCCGTCACCGTGAGCGTGGGCGCCGCCACGCGAAAGCCGGCGCCCGCCGGGAGTCCGGACAATACGACGGGTATGACGACGGTACTACCCGAACCGTAGTAGAAACCGAGCGCCTGAGCTCTAGGTTCGGTGCGCAAAGATAGCGGCGCCTGGATGGGATGAAGCAGCGCGCGCCCCTGGTAATCGGCCGATTCCGGAACCAGACCGATGAGTGTGCCGGCGAGCAGTGCCGCGGCGAGTCCCACGGCGCGGGCGATGACGGCGCGCTTGCGCCGGTACTGAAACCAGACGATCGCGAGCGCTGCCGCCGCGATGAGGATGGCGGTGATCTCGCCGCGCAGGTAGTCGTCCGAGCGCGGCATGAAGAACGCCGTGCGCGACGCGCCGCCCGCGAAAGTGAAAGCCGCCACGGCGGCGATCCCTAGCATCCCGAGCATAAAATGAGTGAAGCTCGGGATCATCGCGGCCAGTGCCAGGGCGGGCAGCGTGACGAAGGCCGCGAGCGAGAGTTGCTTCCACAGCGGGTGCGGCAGAGTTGCCAAGGGCGAAAACCCGTGCGCCGCCAGGATGTACCCATCCGCGATGAGAAAGGGCACGTGCACGAAGAGCAACGCGAAGGTCAGCTTGGCCGCCAGCAGCGCGGACCAGCGGTGCGGGCGGGTCAACCAGAAGTGGCGGTCGCCGGCCAGCGGCTCTTCGAGAACCGCCAGCGCGATCAGACAGGCAAACGCCAGCGGCAGCAGGAGATTCAGCCAGCCCTCATTAGATCCGATGATGGTGTCCGACCGCCAGCGGTCGGCCCGCGCCAGCGTCCCGAGCAGCACTAGCGCGATGACGACGACGGGCCACAGACGCCGGACATCTTTACGCAAGGTGTGCAGCACCATCTTCATGAGGACCTCCTGGCCGATTTCGCCAGCGCCAGGAAGATGGCGCGGAAACTCATCGGGCGCGCCTCGATTTCGCGCACCCCTCCGAAGCGGCGGCGAATCTCCTCGTCGCTGCGCGCTGCGTCGTACCGCGCGTCGGTGTAGCGCACCGCCACGCCCGATTGCTCCGCGTTCAACCATGTGGCGGGCAGATCGCGCGGCAGTTCCGCCGGGCCCTCCTGCGTGATTTCGATTTCACGGAAGCGCTCGGTGAGCGCGCCCATCTCCTCCACGAACTCCAGCCGGCCTTCGTTGAGGTACGCCACGTGGCTGGCGAAGCTTTCGATTTCGGCCAGGTCGTGCGAGCACACCAGCACCGTCGCTTCGGGCGTGCGGTCCAGGATGCTCTCGATCAGTTGCTCGCGCACCAGCACGTCGAGGCCGCTGAAGGGTTCGTCGAGCACGATCAGGCGCGGACGGTAGGCCAGCGACGCGGCCAGCGCCGCCTTCACCCGCATGCCGCGCGAGAGGGCCTTGAGCGGCCGGTCCAGCGGCAGATCGTAGGCGCGCACCAGTTCCGCCAGATCGCCGTCGTTCCATGTAGGGTAAAACGCCTTGCAGTAGGCGAGGAAGTAGCCCACCTTCATCCACTCCGGCAGCCGCTGGTTTTCCGAAACGTAGCCGATCTGCGCGAGTTGCTCCGCACCCAGCGCGCGCGAATCCACGCCCAGGATCTCGGCGCGGCCCGCGCTTGGCTGGATGATGTTCATCACCGTCTTGATGGCCGTGCTCTTTCCCGCCCCGTTGGGCCCCACCAGGGCGAACACCGAGCCGGCGGGCACTTTCAGCGTGACCCCGTGAAGGGCCTCGTTGCGCCGATAGCGCTTGGTCAGATTTTCGGTGCGAATCACCGGCCGTCCTCCTTGTGCAGACCGCGCCAGCATTCCGCGATCGAGGTCTGTAATTCGTCCAGCGAGAGCCCGAGTTGCATCGCCTGGACGGCGAGTTGCTCCACGTCGCGCGCCAGCAGCCGGCCGCGCCCGGCGCGTGCCGCGGGTGGTTGCGCCACCACCGTACCAATTCCCGGGCGCACTTCGAGCAGGCCTTCGGCGGTCAGTTGCGCGATCACTTTCTGCGCGGTATTGGCGTGGATCTTCATCGCCCGTCCCAGGGCGCGGACCGAAGGGAACGCGTCGCCCGGGCGGATCTTGCCGCTGAACATGGCCTTCTTGGCGGCGAACACCACCTGCTCCGCGATCGCTACTCCAGGTTGCGGGATGAGGCGGAATGGAACCACAACTGTAACATGTCACCTGTTACAGTAAATGTCAACAGAAAAGTGGCATAAGGTGGGACAGACCATCGCCTTTTGTGGTCTGTCAATGCCTCGCAACGCACGTCAGCTTGACGATACAAACCGATCCTCTGCCCACTCACTCCCCCAATATCCGTCGGTACACCTCGTACGCCCCTCCGCCGAAGAGCACGAAGATTACCTCTTCCACCGTCGTCTCCGCCCGCTCCAGATGCCTCCGCACTTCCCGGGTGGCGATCTCCGCCGCCGCATCCTGCGGGTAGCCGTAGACTCCCGTGCTGATCGCCGGGAAGCTTATCGTGCGCACCGCGCGCTCGTCGGCCAGCTCCATGCACTTGCGGTAGCACC
>JADGNS010000567.1 GCA_017883355.1 Candidatus Solibacter sp. | reverse complement strand
ATAGCTGATGGGGTCGTAAAACGAAGTGCGGTTGCCGATGTCGCGCGTACCCCAGTCGGTAGAGAACTCGGGCGACGCCCAGCGGGTGAGCATGGAGCCCGCGTAGGGGAGTTCCAGCCGGCCGGTCCACCACGCCACGGCGGGATAGATGCTCGCGGTGAGGTCCAACTTGCCGTCCGGATGACGGCTGAACGCGTAGAATCGGGCGTCGGCGTCATAGTACTCGCCAACGAGATGGAGGCGAATCTGCGCCGCGGTTTTCCGGGCCTCCGCGGCAAGAGAGGCATCGTCGAGCATGGCGGCGAGGCGCGACATTGCGTCCGCGGACTGCTGATCGAGAGCGGCCAGGTAGATCTCCTGATGGGGCATACCGGGCGGCCAGGATTCCACCCACCCGGTGCCTTCGGTGTTCTCATAGATGCCGTCGCCATCCGAATCGTGGGCGCGCGTGAAGGCATAGGCGCGCTTCACGCTCTCCCAGTGCCGGCGGAGGAAATCTACATCGCCGCTGGTGTTGACATAGTCCTCCATGGCCATCACGAACAACGGCGAGGCGTCGGCCGCGGCGTAGAAATAGGGCGTGGATTTCCAGTCCAGCAGGTCGGCCGTCTGGGAGAACTCGTGCATGATCTTGCCGTCGGCCCGCTGGCGGCGGACCAGAAACTCCAGCACGTGGCGGGTCAGTTCGAAATCGCCATAGCTGTTGACGGCGTACGACGTCCAGAGCGAATCGCGCCCAAAATACCAGCCGAATCCGGGACGCGCGGAATCGCCGGAGGCGTAGTAGCCGGCGATCAGGCCGGTCTCGTCGTGGTGCCTGACCTTGCCCTGGTCGATGGCGATGGCGGCCCACTGCAAGGCCCGGTCGAACTCGGGGTCCGGCGTTTCGGCGGTCAGCCGCCGATCGAAGAAATGCGTGTAGTAGTCCTGCGTCTGGGCGAACAGCGCGCCGATGCTGTCGTTCAGGGTGGAGAGGCGCCGCGCCAGAGCGAACTTCGCATCGCCCAAAGCGACGAGCAGCGGAAAGAAGAGCCCGGAATCGGTCTTGGGATCGAAAGCGAGTTTGAATTCCACCGGGTAGGTTTTGGGACGCTCCTGGTAGGGAGGCAGGATGCCCGGCCTGGCGCGCGGCATCGCCACCGCGGCGGTGAATTCGGGGCTGTCGGTGTGGAGCACGTAATAGCCGCCTGCCTGGTCGACCCACTCCGCGTTAGGTGTGCCGAAATTGGCCGCCGGCCACATGCGGAGCATTTCGGGCTTGAAGCGGAAGGTCAGTTGCAGGGGCCGCACGGATGCAATCTCGAATAAGACGACGACGCCCGCGGTGGCGCTCCCGCGCGGCGCGAACATGCGCTGCTTCACCGTGAACGCCGCGTGCGAATACGTAATGGTAGTCATCTCCGGCGCTACTTCGATGACGGCGGCAAGGGCGGAGACATCAATCGGAACGGGATAATCCGCCAGTTCCGCCTGGATGCGGAAATCGCTGAGAATCTTGGCGGGATAGACCCACGCCTCGAAGGTCCCCCGCTGTTCCCCGAAGATGGCTCCGTACTCTCCAGCCACCGTGAAGGGTTTGGCGGCCTCCGCCGCGCGGGTGATGGTCAGCGGACTCCGGCCGATTGGAAATCGCGCGACCGGATGCAGGGGCGACTGCGCCTGCATGACTAATGCCGCTCCCAGCCACAAGGTGGCGGCCCGATTTCCTACTGGCATGTACCCTCTCTATCGGCGACGGATCATCCTGAGTATGCCGTAGATGTTGAGGGATTACCAGATGGGGGAAAAAAGCCGCCTGAAGGCGGCTTGCAGCCAGGATTGGCTGCCCCACTCATCTTTTGGCCGGTGCCGGGTCCGAGACTGCAACCCCCACTACAGAATCGGCGCAGCCGTAGTAGAGAAAGAATTTGCCGTGGAAACGCACCAGGCCTTCGGTGAAAGTTGTACCGGCGGCGTACTGGCCGCTTCTTTCAAACGGTAGTTCAGGCTTGAACACGGGTGCAGGCGTTCGCGCAATCAACTTTGCCGGATCGTTGGCCGCAAACAGCGCTTCACCCGCGGCATAGGTTGCGGCGGGCAGATTCGGATCTCCGCCCTCAGCGGCATTCTTGCCGTTGTAGAGCACCACGATGCCGTCGCGTGTCAGCACGGGCGGCGGTCCGACTTCGGGAAAGCTGCTGTCGAAGTGGCCGGCGCGTTTGCCCAACACGACGATGGGGTCTCCCTTGGCATCCTCCACCGGGCGCCAATCGATCAGGTCGCTCGAAGTGGCCAGGTGGATTTCCCCTTCACCCCAGTACATCCAGTATTTGCCATTGACCTTGGCGGCAATCAAACGATCCCCGGAGATCCGCGAGACGATACCGGCCGATTTGTGAAATACGCGCAGATACTTGCCGCCGGAGGCATGAGCGAATGCCGGGCCATGCTTGGTCCAGGTCACCAGGTCTTTGGATGTGGCGATGGCGGTATCGGTGATTTTGCGATTCCATTGCGTGTAGGTCAGGACGTAGGTGCCGTCGGGACTTTCGACCACGCGGGGGTCTTCGCAACCGCCCTCCCACTCCCGTTCCTTCTGGTCGTCATCGGCCGGGTACAGTACCGGGGTCGGCCTTCTGGTGAAATGCAGGCCGTCGTCGCTCTCCGCCAATCCCAGTCGAGACGTGTGCATGCCGATCTGCATTTCGCCGCTATCGTCTTCGGCGCGATAGAGAACGTATACTTTGCCGTTGCGGACCACCGCGGCGGGGTTAAACGTGTGCAGCGACTCCCAATGAATTGGGGTCTTGCGCATGGGGCAGAAGAAGACCGAATCGGCTCGCGGGGTGATCGCCGGATTGACATCGTCCGGGCGGACGAAATGTCCCAAGCCCCAATTAGCGGGCGCCTGGGCACCGATCAGGATGGCGCCGGCGGCCAGTATGACGACACAGCGGGGCAAGTTCGCGGCCTGCGCTCCCGAGAGCTTCGGCCTGGCACGTACCGTCCGCATGAGCGCTCCTCCTGAATATCATTATACGGAGAGAGGCAGCGCTCCTCTGAGAACGAGATCCACGCCCGCGGGCTAGATCTCAGTTTTGCGGCGTACGCGGACGAGCTGCGACTCCAGGGCGCCTGGATCCTGGAGAATGTCCGCTTCCAGTTGGCGCAGTTCCCTGGCGATGATGAGGTACTCGGCGTTGTAACCCAATAGCGGGGTGCGGGTGTCCAGCCTGCGCATTTCCAGAGACTGCAGCAACCTTACACCCTCTTCCAATCTCTCTTTAATTTCGTGCATCGTCGTATTCCTCCCAGGCTGAATTCAACTCACAGACCGCTACACATTCGGTACCGACCGGGCGCCGAGGGCAGGTGCAATCTCCGGTGACATAAATTGTGCAATTGGCTCGCCGCCCCCGGCGAACGACGTGGGACTGGCAGAAGAAACCGCAAGTTCAGACCCGTATGAACTCTGGTAGACTTCGTCCCGGTACTGATTGGCGAGGTTCGTCAGCATCTCTGTATCCAGCGCCAGGTGTTTCGTCTCCCGTTCGAACGCCTCCGTCAACTCGCGCTTTGCCTGTTGAAAACTGGACAGCGCCTTGCCGATGGTTCGACCGAGTTCCGGCAGCTTCTTCGGGCCGAAGAGCATAAGCGCCAGAAAAAAGATGAAGGCCGCTTCCGGCCCGCCAATGGGACCCATTAGCTTATTTCCTCCGAAAAGAAATTATTCAAGATCAGGCTTTCTCGACTTCGGCGGCGGGCTCTTCTTTGAGAGCACTCTTGAAGTTTCGGATGCCTTGGCCAAGGCCCTTAGCCACCTCCGGAATCTTCTTGCCTCCGAATAACAAAACGGCGACCCCAAGGATCACCAGCAACTCCGGCATTCCAATCGATCTCATGTAAAAACCTCGCTATCCCAAATTAGTTTAAGTACCGCCTCGATGGAGGCCGATTCAATCCCGCGCCGGCTTGTTGCCCGGCAGCACGATCGGTACTGGAACGACTTTACCGCCCGAGCGGGCAAGAGAATAAGCGGTAATTCACGCAATTAGGGAAGAGGAAATCACGCACTGCGCGAAATCGGAAGCGAGCGGGCTAAATCGCGATGCGTACTTGACTTCGAACCTGCTGCCCAGCTAAGTTCGGTGACGTTTTAGAGGAAACTGCGGGCGCGAAGCGGCGGAGATCCGCACTAGAATCAATATCGTTGGACACAAAGAAAATTGCTCACGCAGAGCAAACGCGGAGTTGATCCGCAAGACCCGAACCAATACCCTCCACATGCCCCCGGGGAACAAGCTGTCACCCAGAGGCACCTACCCCCTATCCTCTTGCTGGCAGGAACAAGCTGTCGCCTGCCAGCAGTCCCACCTTTTCCCACCTGGTGTACGGAACGGCAATGTAAGAATTGACAACGACAGTAGGGCAGGCAATCTTGCCTGCAAGCCGGCTTTCAGCCGGCTGGACCCGCTGGAAAGCGGGCCCGCAG
>JADGNS010000566.1 GCA_017883355.1 Candidatus Solibacter sp. | reverse complement strand
GGCAAACAGACCCGTGAATTGGCGGCGGGTGAAGCGCTGGCGTTCGTGAACGAACTCGGCATGGCGGCTGCGCAGCATGTCGAGCGCCGAGGTGCGCACTACTACCAGGCCGCCGCGCCGGGCCACCCGCGCCAACTCGCGCGCCGCCAGAAGTTCATCCCCGCGCGGCAGGTGCGTGAGCACGTCGACCGACATCACCAGGTCGAATGCGCCATCGCCGAAGGGCAGGGAACGGATGTCGCCCTGCACCGGATTGGCGACGCCGAGTTGGCGCGCGTAGCCCAGGCCATCGCCAGAGAAATCCAGCGGGACGATGGGCCACCCGCGCTCCCGCTGTAACAGGTGCGAGAGGTAGCCGGTGCCGCAGCCGGCCTCCAGCGCGCGCCCGACACGGCGCCCGGCCAGATGCGGCTCCAGCATGCGGAAGAGGATCTCGCGCATGCCGCGGTACCACCAGAAATTTTCCTCGGATTGGCGGATGTTGACAAATTCCGCCGGGTTCATGAAGCCGCTCATCAGTCCGATACCTGCGTGGCTCCGGTGTTCCGAAAAAAAACCCTAGCCGCCGATGAACGCGGATGAACGCGGATGAGCGGTCCAGTGCCTTTATCCGTGTTCATCGGCGTTCATCGGCGGCCAATTGCTCGCTTGTTCCACCGGAGCCTCCAGCGTTTCCGCCACCAGGCGCTCGTACACGCCGCGCGCGGCGCGCTGGGCGGCGATCTTCTTGGTGCGCGCGTCGGCCTGCCCGCACCACTCCTTGCCCACGCGCACCTCAATGGTGAACGTCTTGGAGTGTTCCGGACCCTGCTCGCGGATGGTGGAGTAGCGCGGTTCCGGCAGCTTGCGGACTTTCGCCAGGTCACGCAGGGCTTCCTTGAAGTTGGTGACCGCGGGCTGTATGTCGGTGCCGGCTTCGCGGTCGAACACCATCTGGCCGTCCATCACGTGTTCCACGATAAAACCGCACGCCGGCTCGAGGCCTCCATCCAGGTAGATGGCGGCGATGATGGCCTCCAGCGCGTCCACCAGCAGCGTCTTTTTGGTGCGCCCGCCGCTCATTTCTTCCCCGCGGCCGAGTTCCAGGTAGTCGCCCAATTCCAGCCGGCGCGCCACACCGTGCAAATGGGCGGCGCTAACCATGCTGGCCTTTAGTGTAGAGAGCTCGCCTTCCTTATATAACGGGAAGCGCCGGAAAAGTACATCGCTCACCACCAGGCCCAGCACGGCATCGCCCAGGAATTCCAACTGCTCGTTATCGCTCACCGCGGCCGCGCCGCCGCTGCGCGTCTCGCAGGCCAGGGAACTGTGGGTCAGCGCGCGGCGCAGCAATTCCTGGTTGGTAAACCGATGCTTCAGTTTCAACTCAAGAAGTGCGGACTCCGCGCGCATGAAGGGGGAAATTACTTCGCCGCCGGCGGCGCGCCGCCCGGAGCCTTGCCGCCGGCCTTGACGGACGCGGCACGAATCTGCGTCGCCAGGTTCTTGATGGTCGGGTGCACGTCGGGGACGGCCAGCACTTTGTCGCACCACGAGATGACTTCGTCGTGCTTCCCGCCGGCTTGCAGCGCCGACGCCAGCCGCACCATATACGCCGGTTCGGGGTGCGAATTGGTATCCACTGCGAGTTTGAAATTTGCCGCCGCCACATCGTACTTCTTGCGCGTCAGGTTCGCCATGCCGATGGTATTGTAGCCTTCGGCGGTCGAGTCCTTTTTGGCGTCCGCCCACTGATCGTCGGGGATCTGCGGATTCGGTTTGGGCATCGTCTTCATCATCTCGATCACCTGATTGGCGTACTTTTCCGCCTTGCCCAACTTCTCTTCCCGGTCCAGATCGTTCTCGCGCGTGTGGGTGGCGTAGTAATTGCCCAGCATGATGGGGGCGCGGAAATCCCGCGGATCGGCCTCCAGCACGCGCTCGGCGAAGATCACCATGTGGTCCAGGTCGCCCTTGCGCTGGTAGGCGTCGGCTTCGATGTAGAGCGCAATGCCCTTGTAATCGGTGTCGGCGAATTTGGTGATCAGATTTTCCGCCGCCGCGATCGCTTTATCCGGATCGTTGGCCGCCGCTTGCAGGGCTTGCAGGGCTTCCACTTCGCCTTTCGATTTGGGAGCCGGCGCCTTCGGCCCCGACGCTTGGGCCGGGGGCGGGGCCTGCGCCATAAGATAGGTAGCACCAGCGCCGATTGCCAGCAGGCCGGTGAGAATGATTCGTTTCATGCGTAAAACTCCTTCAGGTTTCCTTACTGCTTCTTCTTGGCCAGTTCCAGGCCCTGCGTCGCTTCCTGGCGCGCCTTTTCGGTCGCGCCTTCTAATTGAAGTGCGTTTTGGAAATACTCCGTCGCTTTGCCGGGGTCGCCGGCCGCCACGGAAAGCCGTCCCAGATACACCAGGACCCATGCCTTGTCGAACGCTTCCGGTTCCGATTCCAGAGCCTTCTGGAAAAGCCGCTCCGCCGCGTCCAGATCCTTCTCCAGCAGCGCAATCCGCGCCAGCCCGTAGTACGCCGAGGCGTGCACGCTCCGCTTGTCGGTCTCCTCCAGCGTCTTCAGAAAAAGCTTCTTGGATTTGTCCAGTTCGCGCGAAGCATAGGCCTGCTCGGCCTCTTCCAGCGTCTTGGCCGCGCCGGTGACGGCCGGGGGAGGCGCCGGCGCCGGCATCCTCACCGCCGGACGAGCCGCGCTATCCTTGCTGAATTCCACTCCCGTGAGCCGCCGGTCTTCCTTCACCAGATCGATGGCCTGCATCATCTCGGTGTAGTAGAGGTACATCGAGCTTTCCTGCTTTTCGTAAACCGGCAGGGCCTCGGAGAAGTACGGCGCCAGGATGTACCCCTCGTGCAACGCCTCCTGGATCATGCCCGGCTTGCGATCCAGCCGCGCTTCCACCGCCTTGATCAGCGATTCGGTGACCAGCAGCAGGTAGTCCGCCTTGTAGGCGTCGCTCAGCGCCTTGGCGCGCATGGCGTGGTCCACCAGGCTCTTCTTGCGGTCCAGGATTTCCTGGTTGCGCGTCGCCAAAGGGTCCAGCAGGTAGTGCAGATACGCGTGCCGGATATCGAAGGTGCGCGTGTCCGGCGACGGCGCCACTACGATGGTGTAGTTATCGCTATAGCTGCGCGTCTGGATCTGGTTGGGCGCCGCCTGCAATTCGATGAAGATCTGGAAGCGCCGGTTCTTGAACCCGGAGGTCATCTGGCGCATGTACCCGTTGACCTGGAGCACGGCGTTGGTCACCGGCTCGTGATAGCGCGCGATGTATTGCTCGATGGCCGGCTGCGAACGCTTCCACAGATCCTCGATGTTGGCTTCCTTATAAAACGCCGCCAGGAGGCGGGAAAGGTCGCGCAGGGACACCGCATCGGGAGGAATTTCCACGTCGCGGATGGCGAACTCGAAGCTGGGCGGACCGGTGCAGGAGAGCGCGAAGGAGATGTACTGGCTCAGTTCCAGGGCGTCGTTCTTCTTGCGGTGGCTCTCGAAGAATTCCTTCAGCGGGCCCAGGGAGGGGATGTCGCGCTTGGCCAGTTCGGCCTGCACAGCGAAGCGGATGGGGTGATTATTCGGCGACGAAAAATCCGCCTTGTACCCGGCCGCATTGATCGCCGCCATGACGGTGAACAAACTGGGGCTGGCATCCAGTTGGCCGGTATCGGCGGGAGCGGCGAGCGCCGGGAGGGCGGCAAGCAGGAGGACCGTAGCTGCATGACGGAGCAATTGTAGAGGCCTTAGAATGTACTAGTTTAACCCAAATGCCAGCCGATATGCCGAAATTGGGGCGTTGCGCGCAACTGCCGCACGCCCCTGGCTCCCCAATCAAGCCTGATCGGACGGTGGGCTATAGACGTGCAACACTTGACCTGGTTTGACCTGAGCAACCGCAGTCTGCATCTGGCCGAAGATGGGCCGGTAGAATTCCACCTTGTTCTTGGCGACATGGACGATCACCAGCCCGAAACGGAGAGCTTTGAGATTCTGCTGGTGCTCAAATCCACGGTCAATCGTCACCAGAACGTCAAAGCGATCCTGAAGCAGCGAAACCAGATGGTTGTCCTTGAGCCGTTGCCAGCCCAGATCTACAGCCGTTTTAACGTCGTGTCCGGGAAGGCCTTCGACAACTCGGGGATCGACACAGGCATCCACTAGGACGCGCATGTGAGTTGGTCAATGGTAATGTCGCGGCTTAGTTCAAGGAAGGCGAGAATCTGCTGGCGGGGGATATATGGGTAAACGGCCAGGAAATCGTCGATGCTCTCGCCGGTTTCGAGAAAATCGATCAGCGTCTGGACGGGAATGCGGGTGCCGGCAAAACAGGGAATGCCGTGCATCGTCTCCTGGTCGATGGTGACGACCGCGGCCAACGAGGTTTTCTGTTCTACCGTCATGTCTTCACGATAGACGAAGACGAACCCGCGCGGCTCGAAGAACGCCTCTTACCAACCAAAACCCACCCCCTCGCCACTCCATATTT
>JADGNS010000025.1 GCA_017883355.1 Candidatus Solibacter sp. | reverse complement strand
ACGTGGTGAAGGCAATGCCGGCCGATGTGCTGTCGCACGAACTGGTGGTCGGCGGACGGCCGGCGGTGACGCTGGAAGCGCTGGTCGCCGACTATCTCCGACACATGGAGCATCACCTGACGCAGTTGCTGGCATGAGTGCGGCTTCGATTCGGAGCCACGGCCCCCACTTATGGCAGCAATTCGAAGATCCCGGCCGCTCCCTGGCCGCCGCCCACGCACATTGTGACCATGCCATAGCGCGCCTGGCTCCGCTCCATTTGGCGCAGAATGGTGGCCGTCAGCTTGGCCCCCGTGCAGCCGAGCGGATGGCCCAGGGCAATGGCGCCGCCATTCACGTTGACACAATCGGCATCCAGCCCCGCCTTGCGGACGACGGCCAGCGCCTGCACGGCGAACGCCTCGTTAAGCTCGATCAGGCCGATATCGTGCAGCTTCAGCCCCGCCAGGACGAGCGCTTTCGGAATCGCCACCACCGGCCCGATGCCCATGATCTCCGGCGGCACGCCGGCCGCGGCGTAGCTCACGAAGCGCGCCTTCGGGCGCAATCCCAATTGCCGCGCCCTGGTTTCCGACATGACGAGCGCCGCCGCCGCGCCGTCACTGGTCTGCGACGAATTGCCCGCCGTCACCGTTCCCTGCGCGTGGAACACCGGCTTGAGTTTGCCGAGCGCGTCGAGCGACGTGTCCGCGCGCGGCCCTTCATCGCGGTCGAACACCGAGCGCTCCACGGATCCCGGCGAAACGTGCTCCAGTTCGATGGGCACGATCTCATCGGCGAAGTGCCCATGCGCCTGCGCGCGCACCGCATTCTGATGACTGCGCAGGGCGAACGCGTCGGAATCCTGGCGCGATACGCCATACTTGCGATGCATGCGCTCCGCCGTCAGTCCCATGGTCATATAGACCTCCGGCCAATTCTCCACGAACCAGGGATTCGGCGCCGGCTTGAGTCCCCCGCGCGGGGTCAACGACATGGATTCGCTGCCGCCCGCGATGACAATATCGGCGGCGCCGGCGCGGATTCGCTCCGCCGCCAGGGCAATCGCCTGCAAGCCCGAACTGCAAAAACGGTTGATGGTCATGGCCGGAACAGAATCCGGCAAGCCGGCGCGCAGGGCCGCCTGACGCGCCATATTGCTGCCGGCCTCACCCTCCGGCATGGCGCATCCCAGGATGACGTCCTCGACATCTTCCTTCGCGGCCGGATAGCGGTCCAGCAGCGCCCGGATCACCAGGGCGGCCAGATCGTCCGGCCGCGAATGGCGCAGCGCGCCGCGCGGCGACTTGCCTACCGCGGTTCGCAAACAATCGATAATTACGGCTTCGCGCATAGGTTGTTCCTTTCCCTAGAGGGCAAAGACGGGATCACACGAGGGTACAACCTCAACGCAGAGACGCAGAGAACGCAGAGGAAAGCGCAGAGAAAGCCAAACCGAGCCGCTCTTCTCTGCGCTTATCTCTGCGCTCTCTGCGTCTCTGCGTTGAACCCGCATCTCAGTTCCTCAGCGCCTTCCCGTGCTTCAGCATGTACTGCATGCGCTCCCGGGTCTGCGGGTTGCCGCACAGACTCAGGAACGCCTCCCGTTCCAGATCCAGCAGATACTGCTCGGAGACGTGCTGCGTGCCGGTGAGCCGTCCGCCGCTCAGCACGTAGGCCAACTTCTCCCCGACCACGCAATCGTACTCGGTGATGTACCCGCCTTCGGCCGCGAGCCTGGTACCCATCTTGAGCGCGGCGTAGCCCGCCTCGCCTTGCACCGCGATATCCTGCCGCGGCATCCCCGGAGACCAGCCGGCCACCATGGCAAGCGCCGCGGCCTTGGCGTCGGCGGTCAGACGTTCGCGGTTCATGCTCAGCCCATCGCTCGCGCGCAGAAAACCCAGTTCGCGCGCGTGCGCCGCACTCTCGCTGACCTTGCCGGAGCCGATCAGGTCGAACGCGCGTTTGGCGTTGCCCTGGCGGAGCAACATTTCCTTGCAGCCGCCGCCCGCCGGAATCAGCCCCACGCCCGTCTCCACCAGGCCCATGTAGGTCTCCGCGGACGCCTGCACGCGGGCAGCGTGCAGCGCCACTTCGCAACCGCCGCCCAGCGTCATGCCGAAGGCCGCCGCCACCACGGGCCGCGACGCGTACTTCATGGCCATGCACGCCGCCTGAAATCGGCGGATGGCGGTGTCGAGAGCGTCCCACTTACCTTCCTGCGAGGCCACTAGCACCGTCATCAGGTTAGCGCCGACACTGAAGTTCTCGCCATCGTTGGCCACCACCAGCGCCGCGAACCCGCCGTTGACCTCGTCCAGCGCGGCGGCCACCATCTGCACCATGTCCTCGCCCAGCGCGTTCATCCTGCTGTGGAACTCCAGACAGAGCACGCCGTCTCCCAGGTCCACCAGCGACGCTCCGGGGTTGGACTTTACCACCCCGCGCGCCCGCTTGATCTCGCCCAGCACGATCACGCCGGGACGCGTCTCCAGTTCGGCGTACGCGCCCGCGTTCAGGTCGAAGTAGCATGTTCCCGGTTCGCCCTCGCGGTCCGCAGCCTCATAGAAGCTCCGCGCGCCCGATGCCAGCATGCGCTCCACGCTTTCCGGAATGGCGCAGTCTTCGCGGCGCATGCGCTCCACCGTCTCCGGCACGCCAAGCGCGTCCCACAGTTCGAACGGCCCGAGCGTGAAGCCGTACCCCCAGCGCATGGCGCGATCAATCTCCACGATGCGGTCCGAGACCTCCGGCACCATGCGCGCCGCATAGATTACGAAGCCGCGGAACAACTTCCACAGAAACTGTCCGGCGGTGTCGTCGCCCGCCACCAGAGCGCGCAGGCGCTGCCCCAGGTCCTCGATTCCGCGCACGGCTTCCACCGCGGGGAACTTCACTTTTTGCGCCGGGCGATACTCCAGCGTCTTGCGGTCCAGCGCCCATATCTCCTTGTCCGCGCCTTTGCCCACGCGTTGGTAGAAGCCCTGGCCGCGCTTCTCACCCAGCCAGCCGCGCTCCACCATGCGCTGCATGATCTCCGGAACGCGATACAGTTCGCGCGCCGGATCGAGCGGCGCCGCCTCATACAAATTGCGCAGCACATGCACCCAGACATCGACGCCGATAATATCGATGAGGCGGAAGCTGGCGCTCTTGGGCAGCCCGATCAATGGCCCCGTGAGCGCGTCGACCTCCTCGACCGAGTAATCGCCCGCTTCCGTGAGCAGCGCCACCTTCGCCCCGAAGAAGCACCCGATGCGATTGCCGATAAAGTTGGGCGTATCCTTGCATGGCACCACGCCTTTGCCCAGGTGCAAATCGCAGAACGCCGCGACCCAATCGAGGACTTCCGGGCGCGTCTCCGCCCCGGCGATGACCTCCGCGAGGTGCAGGTAGCGCGGCGGGTTGAAGAAGTGCGTGCCCAGGAAATGCTGCCGGAAATCGCTGTCGAAGCCCTCGGAGATGCGCGCCAGTGGAATCCCGCTGGTGTTGGTCGAGACAATCGACCCCGGCGCGCGCAGGGCGGCCACGCGGCGCCAGAGCGACCGTTTGATCGCAAGATTCTCCGCCACGGCCTCGACGATCCACTCGCATCGCCCCACGCGGCCCAGGTCGTCCTCGAAATTCCCCGGCGCGATCAGCGCTTTGGCGGAGTCTGTGAAAAACGCGACGGGCCGCTGTTTCGCCGCGCTTTCGATTCCCTTCAACGCCGCCGCATTCCGTTCGGGCTGATCCGGCAGCACGATATCCAGCAGGTCCACCGGGAACCCGGCATTGGCAAAGTGGGCCGCGATCCGCGCGCCCATGGTCCCCGCCCCCAAAACCGCAACACGGCGTAATGGCTTCATCACAGCTAGAGTAGCCTAACCTTGCCGGCGTTGCGCCGCTGACCTGCCAACCGCTCCCAACCCACCGACCCAGCATGGGCATGAGAATAGGCGCTGCGGTCTAGCGTCGGACGAAGAGTTCCACGCCGAATAGGATTCTCCATTCGGGCGCGCCGAACTGTTGCACGAGACCGTGACCGATGCCCATCTTGATCCGCGTATGCGGTCCATCGCCAGTCCCTTCCAATCGCCCGGTCAAAAGGCCCTCGAAACCGGTCTGCCCGCTGAAGAAGGACCGAACAGCCGTTTCGCCATAGAACTCTGGCCCGACGGCCACAGCCCAGCCACTGCGGACCGGGAACCTGCGAGCCGCGCTCATACCGAATAGGAACTCATTCCCGTTGGGACTACCGGGCACGGCCGATTGGTCGACCGGACGGATGTGCATGCCGAGTTGGCCGGCATACGATAAGCGGCCGGCGTCGCCGGCTGCGAGAAAACGAAACATCCCGCGATACCTGCGGTCCGTCACGTAATCGGCGCGATCGCCGGACGGGATAATGAGCTGTGCACCCATCCCCAAACGAAGTGAACTCTCCGGTTTTCCAAGCAGTCGCATGTCGAAGCCCACGCGAGGATCGGAGATCGTATCGGGGTTCGTCGCAATATTCACTGACGGTGCGCTCAGTTGATACGGCCCAAGCGTCCCACTGTTTCCGGTGACCAGGAGGGGAATGGGAAGGTTGAGGTAGACTCGGTAGCGATCGTAGGTGACCGCCAGGCCGACGTCGGCGAACGCTTCATTCGACAGGAGTGTGAATCGCTGCGTGCCGTCGGGGCTCGCGACTTCGAGCGGCTTTCGTGAATAGCCGGTTGTGAGCGCGATCGCGCCGCCGAGTTTGCCGTTCATGTTGACGTCGTCCATGACGAACCACCCGCCCCCCGGGGCCGACGGATAGAAACGCTCGACTGCAAATCCCTGCGGCGGCGGCTGCGCATCCGCGAGCCAGGGCCACACGCTTAAACTAATAAGGAGTCCGACCGGGAATGCGAGGTATGCGGAGGCGCCGTCACGATGCCGTTCAAAACTCGCCATGGATCCTCATACTGAAGATGTTGACGGGGCCACGGTCGGCGTTGAAGGCAGGATTTATGACCCGCTGGTAGTCGCCAGATAGCCACAACGATCTTCGAAGGTTGACGCTGTAAAACACATCCAGGGAGCTTTCCATGGCAGGCTTGATGGACCCGTCCCCGATGAAGCCATCAACGCCGCCAAGACGCAGGTACTCCGCGTGCGCCGCGGAGATCCACCCGAGGTTCACCCCAACACCCGTCACATCCCTGGCGCGCGACCACAAGAAACCTTTGGCCAGCGCTCCGAACGAGGCCGAACGATCGGTCGAAGTGTAGGCGTCTACTTCGGTCTGCCCGTCCGAGATCATTGCGCGGGAGAACACACCGATGCCGCGTGCGATGTACTGCTCGCCGAACAGCCCGATGCCCATCTTCACGTTCGGCTTTCGCACCCAGCAAAGATCTGGCGCGTTGGCGTTTCCCGATCCGTAGTTGAACCCCGGGCAGGTGGTTGCGTTCTTCCGCGGGTCGGCCTCGAACGCTGCCACGGCGTCCACGAAGCGGCCCGTGTTCTCGCGATTACGAAACGCAAGCACGCGAACGGTGCCGTCCTGCCCGTCAATCCGATGCTTGTGCTCTAGTTCCATTTGGTCTCCATAGTACCGGCCGAGCCTGAAGCCAACGGGCAGTTGGTTGGGATTTTTGGGGGGAGTGATGCGGCCCAGGCGCACCGCCCAGTCATCCCAATACAACTCCGCGACGCCTCCATACGAGTACCCGCGCGCGTCCGAGGCGAAATCATAGGCAGCGTAGGTCAGGAATGGCAGGCTGAAGAGCCCCTGGCGAGGGTCGATGTCGAAGGCGTTTTTGTCGAAGAAGTCCAGGATGCTGAAGTTGCCGGCAATAAAGACAAGTCTCCTGCTGTCGTAGACCGTCCCGAGCTGCAGTTGACCCGATTCCTTCACGACGCGGTGGCCGCCAAATCCGAATGTCTGCCGCACGAATGCCCGTGAATGATAGAGTTCGGGCGTCTCCCCGCCGCCTTTTTGCAGCTCGAAGTTCTGGATGGCTCCGCCCAACCCCTTGAGCTCAGAGAGCGGGTGCTCCGAGAGGACCTCCGGGGCCAAATAGGCTTCGCCGCCCCTCCAGAGCCGTACGCCCAGGTAGAGAGTCGCGGTGCCGGTGAAGCTCCGCTCGGGATCCGGAATAAGCGAATTGATGCTCCCGTTGGCGTTGGTATAGAGCGCCGGGAACCGCGGCTTCCAACTCGAGATGTAGGTGAACTGCCCGTAGGCGTTCCAGCTCTCGTTCTCAATGTCGTGCAGGCCGCGAGCGGCCAGCACCTTCATGAGGCTGGGTTGCTCGTCAGGTGCAACGGCAGGGGAACCGTTTTGAGCGCTCGCGGGCCCCGATGCGAGCAGGATGCTCCCCAACAGCAGGGCTCCGCGCTGCAAAACACGGCTGCGGCGGCTCGAACGAACCGCTTTCCGTTTTTCGCCGGATATTGCATGGCGCAGCACCACATCATGGAATCGTCGTCGCATGAGGTTCTCCGCCGTCGTGACGGCTTCGTATTGGCTCCCACGGCAGCCACCGGGAACCCAAACGCACCTTGATTGTCTGTCTGCGCCGTTTACTCCCGTGGCCTTAATTCATAATAATTGATAATAGGGTCTACCTTGCCCAGTCTGAAGACAGCCCCTCTCACCATTCTGCTCTGGTTGGTTCGGTTGGCGGCGGGACAAACGCCCCCCACGGCAGCGCAGCCGGAAATCAATACGGATCGTCCCGACGTGACGGAATCTTCCGTGGTGGTCCCCCGCGGTAGTCTTCAGATCGAGAATGGGATGGCGTGGACCTCGGATCACGGCAAGCGGTCGGTTGATTTCTCCGAGAGTTTGATTCGGCTCGGGATACTGAGCAGAACCGAGTTGCGGTTCGATACACCGAACTACCTGGCCGCCATCTCCGGCGCGGGAGTGCGCTCAGGCTTCGGCGATTTTTCAATTGGTCTGAAGCAGCAACTCGGGCCGCTCCCGGGCGATTTCGAGCTTGCCGTCATTATTGCGGTCAGCTTTCCCACGGGCCACTCCGGCGTTACGAGTGGGGGCTACGACCCGTTCCTCAAATTGCCCTGGTCGAAGGAACTGAAGAACGGCTGGTCGGTGGGTGGGCAGCAGAGCCTTTTCTGGAATACGGACGGCAGTCGTCGAAACGGTATTTGGGAGCCGACGCTGTATTTGGAAAAACAGATCGCCAAGCCCGTCGATGCCTTTGTAGAGTACGCGGGCGACTACCCGCGGCGGGGCGAATCAAGGCAACTATTGCATTGCGGAGCTGCATATAGAATCAGGCCGCTCCATCAGATCGATTTTCACTTTGGCTTCGGACTGAACGACGCGACGCCAAACCACTTCTTCGCTGTGGGATACTCATTCCGGCTGGACCACCTGTGGAGGTGAAGCTACCTGGCCCTCGGGCTATCATGTAGGCGTGACCGAATCGCGACGCAGGATCCCCGGGTGGCTTCCGCAAGTGCTCGGTTACAGCCTCTCCGCCGCCTGCCTGATCTGGGTACTGCACGGATATCCGCTTAACGAACTCGGGCCCACGCTGCGTGCGCTCGATTACCGGTGGGTCGGCTTGGCGGTGGCGGTCGACCTGGCCGTCTACGTGGCCCACGGCTGGCGCTGGACCACATTGCTCTTCCCCGTGGCGCGGGTCAGCTTCTGGCGCACCGTGCAGGCGATCTACATCGGACTCTTCGCCAATGAGGTACTTCCCCTGCGCCCCGGCGAGATCATCCGCTGCTACCTGCTCGCCCACTGGAGCGATTTGCGCCTCTCGCTCGCCTTCGCCTCCGCCGGCGTGGAGCGGATCATCGACGGCGTCTGGATGGTCGTCGCCTTCCTGATCACGGCGAGCTTCGTGCGCGGCATCCCGCGCGACCTCGTCATCCTGGTGCAGGTGCTCGCCGTGCTGCTGCTCATCGGCACCGGGCTCCTCTTCTGGATTGTGATGCACAAGCACCACGCTCACGCCGTACTCAGCGAAAGCCGCTGGAGCGCCATCCTGCGCCACATCGTGGAGGGGCTGCATTTGATGGGCAGCCCGCGGACCCTGGGACTCACCGCCGCCATCAGCCTGCTCTATCTCGCGCTACAAATTCTCTCGGTGTTCGCGCTGATGCGCGCCTATGGCCTGGATCTGTCTTTCTGGGTTGCCGGCGGCGTCCTCACCCTGGTCCGCCTCAGCACGGTGGTGCCGAACGCTCCCGGCAACCTCGGTCTGATCAATCTTGCCTGCGTCATGGCGCTCGGCCTCTTTGAAGTGGAAAAGAACGATGCCAAGACGTTCTCCATCATTCTGTTCGTCGCTCTCACCCTGCCGCTATTGATCGGCGGAGCCGTCGCCACGGCGCTCACCGGTCTGAATATCGGCGAACTGAGGGACCGTGCCCGGCAGGGGGCAAGACGGACGGGCGAGTAGAGTTGGCAGGCGATCGTCTTGTGTCGTCTGTCAAGCAGGCGCGCTCTAGCGAGACACGACAGGCCACAAAAGACGATGGCCTGCCCCACAACGCACAGGGCGAGCCTCATGCCGCCAAGTTATAATCTACTCATGTTGACGCCTACCGAAAAAATCTGGCATAACGGCCGCTTCATCCCCTGGGAGTCCGCCACGATTCACGTCCTGTCGCATGTGGTGAGCTATGGCAGCAGCGTATTCGAAGGCATTCGCTGTTATTCCACGCCATCCGGACCGGCCGTCTTCCGCCTGCGCGAGCACGTGCGCCGGATGGTGGATTCCGCCAAGATTTACCGCATGGACAATATCGGATTCTCGGCCGATCAGTTGGCCGAGGCCATGCTGGAACTGGTCCGCGTCAACAAGATGGACTCCTGCTACCTGCGTCCCATCGTGATGCGCGGCTACGGGGAGATGGGTGTGAACGGCATGAAGAACCCGATCGATGTCTTCATCGCCTGCTGGACGTGGGGCCAGTACCTGGGCGAAGAGGCCCTGGCCGAAGGCGTCGATGTGTGTGTCTCCAGTTGGAACCGCATGGCCCCCAACACGCTGCCCGCGCTGGCCAAGGCGGGCGCCAATTACATGAACTCGCAACTGATCAAAATGGAAGCCATCACCAATGGCTATTCCGAGGGCATCGCGCTGGATGTGGCCGGCTTCGTCAGCGAAGGCTCCGGCGAGAACATTTTCGTGGTGCGCGACGGCAAGATCCTTACGCCGCCGCTCGGCGCCAGCGTCCTTCCCGGCATCACGCGCGACGCCATCCTCGCGCTGGCACGCGAAGCCGGCATCCCCGTGGTGGAGACCATCATTCCGCGCGAGATGCTGTACATCGCCGACGAAGTCTTCTTCAGCGGCACCGCCGCCGAGATCACGCCGATCCGTTCGATCGACCGGATCACCATCGGCGCCGGCCGCCGCGGACCTGTCGCCGAGCGGCTACAGAAAGAGTTCTTCGGCGTGATCAATGGCACGCGCGAGGATACGCACGGCTGGCTCTCGCCGGTCCACGCCCTGGTAGGGTAGCATGGGGCTACCTCGGGGAGGCAGTATCGACCCGAAGCTCCTGCTAACGGCGTTAGAAGGCGCGGCCGCCGGAATTGTCATCACGGATCGCGAGGGGACGATCCTGTGGATCAATGCCGAATTCTCGAGAATGACCGGGTATTCCCTGGAAGAAGCGGTGGGCCAGAACACCCGGATTCTCAAGGCGGGAACGCACGACCAATCCTTTTACGCGGACCTTTGGCGCACGATTCTTTCGGGCTCGGCGTGGCACGGAGAAATGGTGAACCGGCGCAAGGATGGCAGCTTGTATACCGCGGAGCAGAGGATCACTCCGGTTTTGAACGAGCGCCGGGAAGTCACGCACTTCATCGGCATGAAACGGGACATCACCGCCCGCAAGCGGATGGAAGAGGAGTTGCACGCGAGCGAGCAACGTTATCAATCGTTGATTGAATGCCTCGGCGAAGGCATTGTGAGCGCGGACCGGCAGCGGCGCCTTCTGATAGCGAATCCCGCGGCAGAGAACATTTTTGGCATACCCCGCGGCGGAGCGATCGGCAGAGATGTGAACGAATTCGTGGATCCGGCGGACCTGCCGCTGCTGGCGAGCGAGCAGGTGCGGGTCGAGCGGGGGGAGAAGAGGACTTTTGAGCTGCGCGTGATCCGCCTGGACGGAGAGCGACGTACGCTACAGGTGACAGCGACGCCGCAATACGACTCTCGCGGGCTAATCCGTAGCTCCCTGGCAGTGATCCGCGATAACACGGGTGAGAAGCGCCTGCTGCAAAGGCTCAAGCTGCTGGCGGATACCCTGGACAGCGTGGACGAGTGTGTATCGATCTGCGATCCCGACGACCGGCTCCTGTTCGTGAACCGCGCGTTTCTGCGCACGTACGGGTACGAAGAATTCAATCTGATTGGAGAGAACATCAGCATTGTCCGATCGCCTTTGAATGCGCCGGAAATCGCCGGCGCGATCCTGCCTGGCACCCTGGCCGGCGGCTGGCGCGGAGAGTTGTGGAACCGCAAAAGGGATGGCACCGACTTTCCGATCATGCTGAACACGGCGGCGGTAACGGACGGGGATGGAAAGTTGGAGGCCACGGTTGGCGTGGCGAGGGATATCACCGAACGCAAGCGGGCGGAGGCGGAGCTGATGCGCGCCAGGGACCACGCCGAGAGCGCGAATCGGGCCAAGAGCGAGTTTTTGGCCATGATGAGCCATGAAATCCGCACCCCGATGAACGGAGTGATTGGCATGACGGGCCTGCTGCTCGACACGGAACTGACGCCCGAACAACGGGACTATGCGGAGACGGTGCGCACGAGCGGGGATGCCCTGCTGACGGTGATCAACGACATTTTGGATTTTTCCAAGATCGAAGCGGGTAAGCTTCAGATTGAATGCTCTGCATTCGACCTTCGGCTGGTGATCGAGGAAGTCGCAGACATGCTGGCGCCGAAGGCGGAAGAGCACAAGCTGGCATTGATTCTGGAATACCCGTCCAGTCTGCCGCGGTACTTCACCGGAGATGCGGGCCGGATCCGGCAGGTGGTCACGAACCTGGTGGGCAATGCAGTCAAATTCACGCCCGAGGGTAGTGTCCGGGTTACGGTGGAGTGTACGGGTCAAGATACCCAGGGCGCGGAAATGCGCATCGCGGTACACGATACGGGGGTTGGGATTCCCGAGGTCAAACTCGGTTCGCTGTTCGAGAAATTCAGCCAGGTGGACAGCTCCATGACGCGGAGATACGGGGGCACTGGCCTGGGCCTGGCGATCGCCAAGCAACTGATCGAACTGATGGGCGGATCGATTGCCGTGGAAAGCCGTTTGGGCCAAGGTTCGACGTTTTCGGTGACCTTGCCTTTGCGGCAGTGCGCCGACCCGGCTGCGAGTGGGGGAAACGCCGTGCGGGCGGATGACCTCGAACATCGAATTGTGGAATTGAGAGCGAACTGGGCCGGATTGGGACTGCGTGTCCTGGTTGCCGAAGACAATCCGGTCAACCAGAAAGTCGCGATTGGGATGTTGGAAAAACTCGGACTCCGCGCAGACCTGGTGTCGAACGGCCGCGAAGCGGTGGAATTGCGCGGCATGCTTCATTACGACCTGATTCTGATGGACTGCCAGATGCCGGAGATGGACGGGTACGAGGCGGCCAGCGCCATCCGGCGCGCGGAAAAAGGCAAGAGGCGAACCGTCATGGTCGCCATGACGGCCGAAGCCATGACCGGTGCCAGAGAGAAGTGCATCGCGGCCGGTATGGACGACTACATCGCCAAGCCAATCAGGTTGGAGGACTTGGTGGAGGCGTTGCGGAAATGGCTGCCGGAAAGAAAATGAGGCGGGCCAATTCCGCAGCCGCCACCTGGAGAACACACGGTCACAACTCAGGATGCAGATGCAGCGTCTTGCCGGCGACTATGTAGACCTTCTCCGTGAAACGGACGCTGCCCGCTTCGCGAATCTCGATATTGTAGCTGCCGGGACGCAGGTACATCGACTTGTTCTGATGCGTGGTGCCTGCGTAGGCGCCATTGATAAACACGCCGGCATCCTTCACCTTGGTGTCCAGCTTGAGTTCGCCCGCGCTGGAATTCGCATAGTAATAACCGCCGTATGCCGGTCCCCAATAGGGGCGGTAGATGCCGCCGTAATAGGGACGACCCACGGTTACGAACGCGCGCACGGCGGCCGGCGCGCTCACCGGCGCCAGTGTCATCAATGAAGCTGCCAGAATCAGCAATCCTTTTTTCATATTCAAAACCTCTGCCCTGGCTATGTGCAATCGCCGTGCCACAACGTAAGACCTTTCCGCTTCAGTGGGTTGGCCGAATGAGTGCGGGCCGCGACTGGCCGTAGTCCACCGGCTTGGCCCTTATCAGCCACCAGGGGGCGGCAGTGTGGACTAAGATGGAGCGAGTAACTCATGAAACATTACGTGAAGCAGTTGGCGCTCCTCATCGCGGCCGCCTCCGCCGCCTTCGCTTTCCAGGCGGCCTCCACCACCGAAGCCGCGCGCTGGCAGCAGCAGGCAGCCAACGTAACGATCGTGCGCGACGATTGGGGCATCGCCCACATTTACGGAAAGACCGACGCCGACGCCGTCTTCGGCATGATGTACACGCAGGCCGAGGACGATTTCAATCGCGTGGAGACGAACTACCTCAACGCCATGGGCCGTCTGGCGGAGGCCGAGGGCGAGAGCAAGGTCTACCAGGACCTGCGCATGAAGCTCTTCATCGACCCCGCGGCTCTGAAGAGCCAGTACGCCGCCAGTCCGGCGTGGTTGAAGACGCTCATGAACGCCTTCGCCGACGGCCTGAACTACTATCTCGCCAAGCACCCCGAGGTGAAACCGAGGGTGATCCAGCGCTTCGAGCCGTGGATGGCGCTGTCCTTTACCGAGGGCAGCATCGGCGGCGACATCGAGAAGGTGAACCTCAACCAGCTCCAGGCATTCTACGGCAAAGGCGCTGGCCCTCAGGCGTTCTACCAGGCGCCCGGTACCCATCCGGTGGAGCCCGGCGGGTCGAACGGCATGGCCATCGCGCCCTCGAACACCGCCGCGCACCATGCCCTGCTGCTGATCAATCCCCACACCTCTTTCTTCTTCCGCTCCGAGTTGCAGATGGTGAGCGAGCAGGGACTGAATGCCTACGGCGCCGTGACGTGGGGACAGTTCTTCATCTACCAGGGGTTCAACGAACGCACCGGCTGGATGCACACGTCGAGCGGTGTCGATGCGGTGGACGAGTATCTGGAAACCGTGCAGAAGAAAGGAGACGGCTTCCTCTACAAATACGGCAACGAAGAGCGTCCGATGGTGGCGGGGCAGATCACAGTGCCGTACAAAAACGGCGACGCGATGGCCGAAAAGAAATTCACCGTCTACCGCACGCATCACGGGCCCATCGTCCGCGAGACCAACGGCAAGTGGGTCAGCATCCGCTTGATGCAGGAGCCGGTGAAGGCGCTGGAGCAATCCTACACGCGCACCAAGACGAAGGACTACAAGGGGTTCCGGCAGACCATGGAACTGAAGGCGAACTCGTCGAACAACACCATCTT
>JADGNS010000565.1 GCA_017883355.1 Candidatus Solibacter sp. | reverse complement strand
GTTCCCGGATGGCGGCCCATCTCGGTTCTGACCGCTTCCAACACCGAATTCGCGATTCCCATCTCGTGCATAAATCCTTAGCAGATGCGCGGCAACTGATCGCCTGCCAGCATGTCCACAATGCGGGTCGTGCCGAACGGCGTTCGCATCGTCACCAGCCCCGGGTTCTCTTTCTTTACCGTGCCAATCATCTGCGCTTCCGATCCCAGGGGATGACGTCTCATCGCCTGCAGCACCGCGTCGGCGGCCTCGGGCGCCACGATTGCGATCAGCTTGCCTTCGTTGGCGACATATAAAGGATCGAGACCGAGCAACTCACATGCGCCTCGAACCTGTTCATGGATCGGAAGCGAACTTTCTTCCAGTTCAACCCCAACCCGCGAACGCTCCGCGATTTCGTTCAGTGTGCTGGAGACGCCGCCTCGCGTCGGGTCGCGCATACAGCGAATGTCGCTAGTAAACTTGGAAGTTACGTTGGAAGTCACGCCAAGCATGTCGGCCACCAGCGTGTGCAGCGCGGCACTGTCGCTCTGGATCTGAGTCTCGAATTCCAGTCCCTCGCGTTGCGCCAGAATCGCGATGCCGTGATCGCCGATCGAACCGCTCAGGAGCACCTTGTCTCCTGGACGGGCACGGTCGGCGGAAAGGTCGACTCCTTCTGGCACCAGTCCAATTCCTGTCGTGTTGATGAACAGCCCGTCGCCCTTACCTTTCTCGACGACCTTGGTATCGCCAGTCACAACCTGCACGCCCGCTTCCGCCGCCGCCTGGCGCAGCGAATTCACCACGCGCCGGAGTTCGTCCATCGAGAAGCCCTCCTCGATGATGAAGGCGGCGCTCAAAAACAGCGGCGTTGCGCCGCCCATCGCCAAATCGTTCACCGTCCCGTGAACCGCGAGCGAGCCGATATCGCCGCCGGGAAAGAACAGCGGCTTTACTACGAAGGAGTCGGTGGTCATGGCGAGGCGCTGGCCGTTTACATTCACGATGGCCTGGTCGTCCAGACGCGCCAGCACCGGATTCTGGAACGCAGGCAGGAAGACGTCGCGAATCAACTCGGCGCTCAACTTGCCGCCGCTGCCGTGGCCCAGCAGAATTGTGTCTTTGGCCGGGAGCGGCGTGGGGCAACTGAGTTCGAAATTTATTTCGACGTGGGTTTTCGTTGACACTCGCCCTCCTAACTCGCGACCGCATGGCGCCGATAGTGATAGTAGGCGGCGCATGCCCCCTCAGTAGAAACCATTGGCGCCCCCAATGGATTTTCCGGCGTGCATCGCATGCCGAACACGGGACAATCCGTCGGCTTCTTCAATCCCTGCAAAACCTGGGCGCTGATGCACTCGGCGGGCTCGTCTACCGTAATTTCGCCCAAATCAAAGACTCGGTCCGCGTCAAAGGCAGCATACTCCTCGCGCAATCGCAAACCACTCTGCGGGATCGGGCCGATGCCGCGCCACTTTTGGTCGGCGATTTCAAACACCTCGGCCACGATCTGCTGTGCCGTCAGGTTCCCCTGGTAGCTCACCGATCTCACATATTGGTTTTCCAACCGCGCCTCTCCCGCCTCGAGTTGCCGGATCAGCATGAGAACTGCTTCCAGAATATCTACCGGTTCGAATCCCCCGACCACAATCGGTATGCGAAAATCACGAACCAGTTCCTCATACTCCTTACACCCCATCACGGTGCAGACGTGCCCAGGCGCAATGAAACCCTGCACCCGGTTTGTGCTGGAAACCATCAAGGCGCGGATCGCCGGCGGGACCAGCACGTGCGAAACCAGCATGGAAAAGTTGGTGAGACCTTCGCGCCGGGCTTGCCATGCGGCCATCGCATTGGCGGGAGCTGTGGTCTCGAAACCAATCGCCAGAAACACGACTTTACGATCGGGATTCAAGCGGGCGATCTTGACCGCCTCCGTCGGGGAGTACGCGATGCGAACGTCCGCGCCCTGGGCCTTGGCCCGAAACAGATCCGACCGCGACCCCGGCACCCGCAGCATGTCTCCATAGGAAACCAGGATGACGTCCGGCTGCAGCGCTAACGCGATCGCTTTGTCCACGGTTTCCAGCGGCGTGACGCAGACTGGACATCCCGGGCCATGCACGAGTTCGATATCGCGCGGCAGCAGTTCGTCGATGCCGTAGCGCATGATGGTGTGGGTTTGGCCGCCACAGATCTCCATCAGCACCCAGGGCCGGGTTGTACGCTGGACGATCTCTGCCGCCAAGGCCCGCGCAATGCGATGATCGCGGTATTCGTCGAGATACTTCATGGCGCAAAACCCGCAGGCATGACTCTAACCACAGACGAACCGCCTAACGGTGATGGAGATCACACTTTGATGTGACCAGAACCAGGATATGAGCCAGAACCGGGAGAGTGCGCCAGCGAAACTTCAGCTTTCACGGGAAGGGCTAGTCCGGCGAGGCCGTGGAGTGCGGGCGGACGAAGATTACTATTCCGCTGGCGGTAGTTCCTCTTCCAGAGCTCCCAGTTCTTGCAGCAGCTGGTATGTGCGCTCAGCTTCCGACGCATCCACGCGGCTGATGGCGAAGCCAACATGGACCATCACATAGTCGCCCAGGCCAGCCTCAGGGACAAAGTTCAGGGATACCTGGCGCACAATCCCGCCGAACTGCACGCGGGCCGCGCGCAATGGACCCACCTCTTGAATTTCGAGGATTTTCCCTGGTATGGCAAGGCACACGGCAGCTCTCCCGACGGTCAGTACAACACTGGTCGTTACCGCGATCTGTGACGAGCGACACACCTCAGAGTGATGAATACACAATAACGGGAACTAAGCTGGTCACACACACGCTTCCGCCACTTGATGATCGGAGGGTTTGGTCGAGCGGCCAACGCGCGCGCTTGTATCGAAAACCCATCAGGCAACACCAACGGCGATGATCACAGTCGCCAGCAGATTGATGTTGCCGCCGACTTGAAAACGCCGTACTGCCTCCAGAACCTCGCGAATGACTTCCTCGGTCTGGTCCGGCGGGATCGCTTCGATCAACTTCTTGAAGGGCGCTGACAGCTCGCGCGTTGCCTCCCAGCATTCCTCCGCCGAGCCGGACCAGGGGAAGTTGACCCGTTGTTTGTTTGTGCTCACGTCGCGGAAACCCGCGGACGAAAGCGCATTCGCCAGTTTGGTTTCGTCCGCGAAGCGGAAGATATGGGGCGCATCGGGCGGCAGGGGCGGCATCTTGACCCGCTTTAGAAATGGTCCGAGGCTGACCATGAAGATAGGGTTTTCTTCGAGCGATCCAAACACCGCAAAGCAAACGCGCCCACCGGGTTTCAGGACGCGGCGAATTTCCGCCATGGCTTTCGGGATGTCGGCAAAAAACATGATGCCAAATCGACAGGTCACGCGATCAAATTCGCCGTTGGAGAATGGCATAGCCTCGGCGTCCGCCACGTGAAATTCGATGTTGTTGAGTCCCTGAGCAGCCGCATTTTGGCGCGCGGCTTCGAGCATCTGCGGAACCAGGTCGGTGGCAACCACGCGGCCCTGCGGTCCCACCGCACGGGCCAGGCTCAGGGCCGGTTCGCCGGTACCGCTTGCCAGATCCAGAACCTTCATGCCGGAAGCGAGTTCCGCTCCGCGCAATACAAGCTCAGTTGCGGCACGAGTCTGAATGGCGAACTTTTGGTTCCACTTCTGCCAGAGCGGAACTGCACCCGTCCACTCCTCCCGGGTCATTTCCTTGTAGTCCGGAACCGGCTGGTTAGAGCTCATTTCTCGACCCCTATGGATTAGAACGGAGTTTCCTTCTTGACTTCCGAAGGCGGCAGTCATTGTACGCGACGCTACCGAGCTTCGCTCGGCTTCGACGGGCGGGGACGCCCGTCGCCATACGACCTTCGGCAAGAAAAAAGCAGTGGGACGCGTGGTTGGCGCGTCTCACTGCTGGGGTAGAGTGTTGCTATGCTGCGTTGGGAAAGAACCCAGTGCAATGTTACCTCCCATGTCTGCTGCCGCCACCACTGCTGCCGCCATGCGACGATCCGCTGCTGCCGTGCGAGGATCCGCCGCTGCCGTGCGAGGATCCGCCGCTCGGCGCCGAATGGCCACTGGGAGCAGAACGTCCGCCACCGCCGTAACTCGGGGCCGAGCGTCCGCCGCCACCGTTGTAGACGCCGCGATTGCCGCCACTAGGGGCGCCACCATAAGGACCTCCACCGTAAGAGCGCGGAGCAACGCTGGGCTGCCTGACGATGGGCTGCCTCATGTTGAGTGGCGGACGAGAGGATCCGCTGTAGCCGCGGCCCTCTGAACTATAGCCACGGCTTGCTGGACCCGAACTACGAGGCGATCCGTACGAACCGCGGTCTTCTGTGCGGCCCATCGATGTGCGTCCGCCCGGCCCACCCGGCCTGGCTGACTCAGAAGATGAGCGCGGGGGCATCGGCGAAGATCTCTGCCAGCCGCCACCGTTGCTGTTGCCACGGTCGCGAGCGGCTGTCGAGCCGCCC
>JADGNS010000564.1 GCA_017883355.1 Candidatus Solibacter sp. | reverse complement strand
GATGATCCAGCAGGTGTGTTTGGGCGCGTAGCGTCAGCCGGGTGCCAACTGAAGAGGCGCTCGAATCGATCAGGTGAGTAGTTCGATGCGCCGGTAGGCGTTGAGCAGAGCGTCGGTGCCGGGCCAACCGTCGATGATGCGCACGACCCGTTGACGTGCCCCCGGGGGGACGAGTGCACCCGCCCCGGCCGCAACCGGTCCGCCGGCTGTGCCCGACGAAGCCAACGGCGGCACCATCACCGGCAAGGTGGCGTTCACCGGCGAGAAGCCGAAGATGCCGGCCCTCGACATGTCGGCCAACCCAGCCTGCGAGCGCGCCCACAAGGGGGCGGAGCAGAAGAGCGAAGAGGTGGTGGTCAACCCCAACGGCACCCTGAAGTCCGTCTTCGTATGGGTGAAGTCCGGACTTCCCGCCGGCCAGCAGTGGGTGGTTCCCACCACTACGGTCAGCCTGGACCAGAACGGCTGCATGTACCGGCCGCGCGTGATCGGGGTGATGACCGGCCAGGCCTTCGCGATCGCCAACAGCGACGCCACCAACCACAACATTCACCCGCAGCCCCAGGTGAACCCCGAATGGAACGAGTCGCAAGCGCCGCAGCAGGCCGCCTTGACCAAATCGTTCAGCCGCCAGGAGGTGATGATCCCGGTGAAATGCAACGTGCATCCCTGGATGCGCGCTTTTATCAGCGTGGTCGCACACCCCTTCTTCGCCGTGACGGGCGACGACGGAACGTTTACAATAAGAGGATTGCCTCCCGGGACCTACGTAATCCAAACCTTGCACGAAAAGTACGGACCGATGGAACAAACCGTCACGGTGGGCCCCAAGGAGAGCAAGACTGTAGAGTTCTCCTATAAAGGATAGACAAAAAAGGGCGGCTTTTGGGAAGCTTGCCCCCGTTTCCATGCATCTTAACAATGTGGGATCTCTGTGGCTACGCCGCTATGCGGTGTTCGTGGCGTGCTGTACCTTCGGGCTGGTAATCGCCGGCGGGCTGGTCACCAGCAACGACGCGGCACTTTCCGTCCCCGATTGGCCGCTTTCGTGGGGCCGCCTGGTGCCCACGCTGGAAGGCGGCATCCGTTACGAGTTCGCGCACCGCGCCGCAGCCATCTTGGTAGGTATATTGACGGTCGGTCTCGCCTTGGCGATGCCCCAATCCGAGCCGCGACCGTCAGGGAGCGCTCCTCTTGGCCGTAAACTGGCATGGGCGGCAGTAGTAGTGGTGGTGGCGCAAGCCGCGCTCGGCGGCGTCGCGGTACGATTGGTGGCGCCGGCCTGGGCGACCATCGCGCACGCATCGCTCGGGCAACTCTTCTTCGCCATGATAGTGGCGATTTGTGTCGGGCTGTATGCCGGCTTCGGGGCCTCCCATGTCCCCACCCTCATCTGTACGGTCGCTCTCTTCGCCCAGACCATCCTCGGCGCCGGGGTCCGCTACGGAGTCGTCGCCCCCGTCGCTCATATCGTGGGGGCGGTACTGGCCACCGTTGTGGTGATGTGGACCGGGCTCACCATCCTGATGCGGCAAATGGACAATCCGAAGCTCCGTCGCGCCGCCACACTCCTGCTCTCCATCACGTTCTCGCAGGTTTTCCTCGGCCTTGGGGCTCTCATGGCGCGCGTGGTTTACGCCGATGCGCCGCAGCCCATGCCGATGTTCGTGCTGTTCACGGTGGCGCATGTCGCCGTGGGGTCGCTGGCGGTGGGCGCGGCAGTCGCGCTGGCCATGCTGGCTCGGCCCGATGCGCTTGGGGTACATGGAGGGATGGTCACCGCGTGATGCGCGACTATATCGAATTGACGAAGCCGCGGATCACCTGGCTGATCCTCATGAGTACCGGGATCGGGTATTTCTTCGGACTGCCCTCGCACGCCTGGCGCGCCATCAACTGGCTGTTGCTGCTGCATACCATCCTCGGCACCGGCCTGATCGCTTCCGGCACGGCGGCGCTCAATCAGTGGTACGAACGCGCGGCAGATCGGAAGATGCATCGCACGGCGGGGCGCCCGTTGCCTTCGGGCCGCCTGATCGCGAGCCGCGCCCTGGCGTTCGGCATCGCGCTTTCCGTGGCCGGCTTCCTGGAATTGTGGCTGGGAGTCAATCTGCTCAGCGGCCTGATCGGCGCCTTCACGCTGGCCAGCTACCTCTTCCTCTACACGCCCTTGAAGCAGCGCACCTGGTGGAGCACCACCGTGGGCGCCATCCCCGGGGCCATGCCGCCCATGATCGGGTATGCCGCCGCCTCTGGCGCCATCACGCGCGAAAGCTGGGTGCTGTTCGCCATCCTCTTCCTCTGGCAGTTCCCGCACTTCTATTCCATCGCCTGGATGTACAAAGAAGACTACGCCCGCGCCGGCATACGCATGCTGCCCGTGGTGGAGCCGGATTGCCGTTCCACCGCGCGGCAGATCGTGCTGTACGGAATCGCCCTGATTCCGGTCAGCCTGGTTCCGGGTATGCTGGGAATGACAGGACGCATCTATTTGATCGGAGCTTTAATTTTGGGCCTGGTGTACCTCTACTCCGGCGTGCGCGTGGCTTTGGACCGCACTCTGGTGCGCGCGCGCGCAGTGCTGCTCACCTCGGTACTGTACCTGCCGCTGATCTACGGCCTGATGCTCCTGGATAGGCCAGGATTGTGATCGCCGTTCAAAACCTCACGCACCGCTACGGGGACCGCGTCGCGCTTTCGAACGTCAGCTTCGAAGTGCAAAAGGGCGAGATTTTCGGCCTGTTGGGTCCCAATGGCGGCGGGAAATCGAGTCTCTTCCGCATCCTCTCCACCATGATGGTGCCTACCGGCGGGCGCGCCGAAATCGCCGGCTTCGATGTCGCCCGCGATCCCGCCGCGGTTCGCCGCACGGTCGGCGTGGTCTTCCAGACCCAAAGTCTCGACAGAGCCCTCACCGTGGAAGAAAATCTCCGCGCGCAGGGCCATCTGCACGGGCTCAGCGGCGCCACCCTCCGCGACCGCATGCAGAACGCCATGGAACGTCTCGGCCTCCAGGCTCGCCGTAAAGACCTGGTGGAAACGCTCTCCGGCGGCCTGCGCCGCCGCGTGGAAATCGCCAAGGCGCTGCTCCACAAGCCCCAGGTACTGCTCATGGACGAAGCCTCCACCGGACTCGATCCGGCGGCGCGCCGCGATCTCTCGAAGCACATCGATGACCTGCGCGTTCACGAAGGCGTCACCATCCTGCTCACCACCCACGTCCTGCCCGAGGCCGATCGCTGCGACCGCCTGGTGCTGCTGCACGAGGGCAAGATCGTGGCCCAGGGCAGTCCCGCCGAGCTGCGCTCGCGCATTGGCGGCGACGTGGTGGTGCTCGAAACTACCGATGCGGAGTCGCTGGCCGCCGGCATCCGGCAGCGTTTCGGCGCCACCGCATCCACGCGCGACGGCGAAGTGCGCGTCGAAATCTCTAACGGCCATCGCTTCATCGCCGAAGTGGTGGAGGCATTCCCCGGCGCCGTCGATTCGGTGGGCCTGCACAAGCCCTCGCTGGAAGACGTATTCGTGCATGAAACGGGAGCATCCATTGAGTAGCTTTGTTTTGCCCGCGGCCACCCTCTGGCAGCGCGAACTGGTGCGTTTCTGGCGGCAGAAGAGCCGCGTCCTGAGTGTGGTCGCGTCGCCCTTGATCTTCTGGTTGTTGATGGGCTATGGCTCTGGCGACCTCGCGCGCTACTATTCCGGAACCCTGGTCCTGACCGTGATGTTCTCGGCGATTTTCTCCACCATCAGCATCATCGAAGACCGCCGCGAAGGCTTTCTGTTATCCATGCTGGTCTCGCCCGCGCCGCGCACCAGTCTGGTGCTCGGCAAGATTCTCGGGTCGGCTACGCTAGGATGGATCCAGGGGCTGATGCTCCTGATCTTCGCCCCGCTGGCCGGGGTCACCATCGGCCTCATGGAAATCGTTCCGGTGATCGCGGCGATGTTCCTGATCTCGTTCACCCTCACCGGCTTGGGATTTGCAATCGCATGGAAAATGGATTCTACCGCCGCGTTTCACGGCGTCATGATGCTTCTGCTCGTGCCCATGTGGATGGTCTCGGGCGCGCTGTTCCCGATGGCGACGGCGCATGGAGCGGTGAAGGCGATCATGTGGGCCAATCCGATGACCTATTCGGTGGCGCTGCTGAATCATACGCTGGGCCTGCCGAACGCCTACCCCGGCGCCGCGGAGAGCCTCATCGTGACCGCCGCGTTCGGTATCGCCTTGCTCCTGGCCAGCGGCATGCTGGCAGCGCAGCAGTCCACGCGCTCCGCCGCATGAGTGGCAACCGCTCCCTGACGGTCGCGGCTCTGCAACCTGCTGGCATGCGGCACTCGAAACAGAGCCGCGACCGTCAGAAGGTGAGAAAGAATCGCAAGGACCGACGGGTTGACAGACGAAAGCGTCTGTCCCACGTTGGTGCGCAAGCGCTTGCGTCTTGGTGGGGCAGGCGCTTTCGCCTGCCAACCGATTTTTTCTCAGCTTCT
>JADGNS010000563.1 GCA_017883355.1 Candidatus Solibacter sp. | reverse complement strand
CTTCCGCGCAACCCTCCCCATGTTCGCCGTCTCCATCGCCTACGCCCTGGCGCACAACGCCGCGGCGCCGGCGCTCCAGACCGGCGGCTACGCCATGCACTTCACCGGTGCGATGTTCCGTACGCTGGGCAGGTACTGGACCTGGTCGGTAGGTCCCACGTTCCTGTTCACGCCGTACGTCTTGCCGAAGTGGCTGCTGCCCGCGGGAATCGCCGTGGTCTCCGCCGGGCTCGTGGGCTTTCTGGCATGGAAGTTGCGTGCGGGCGTACGGGCTCCCCTCTTTTGTCTAGCCTGGTATCTGGCCGTACTCGCTCCCGTGCTGCCCTTGCGCGACCACCAGACGGAATACTACGTCTTCCTGCCCACCATCGGGCTATGCTGGCTGGGCGGTTGGGCCGCGGTGTCAGGCTGGCACGCCGGAACCCGCGGGCGCGCCGCCGCCATCACGCTGGCCGCCATCTACGCCCTGATGGGTGTGCCCACGCTGATCGCTACTTCGGACTGGAATCACGCCATCACCATGCGCGTGCGCAATCTGGTGGAAGGCGTGGCGGGCATCCACGAACGCCAGCCCGCGAAATCCATTTTGCTGGAGGGCGTGGATACCGATTTGTTCTGGAACGGCGTGCTCGACCGGCCCTTCCGCCTGTTCGGCATGGATCATGTCTACCTGGCGCCGGGCAGCGAGAAGCGCATCGCGTCGCATCCCGACCTGGGGAATATCGGCGACTATATCCTCCCCACCGATGTGGTCGCTCAGGCACTCAAGCGCGAAGAACTGGTGGTCTACGACGTGCGCGGCCCGCGACTGCGCAACATTACGGACGTGTATGCCGCTCTCCCGCGCGAAAGCGGACTGCCGCTGCGCGTCGATGCCGCCAGCCCCCTGACCTCGTACCTGCTCGGTGCCGAGTGGTACCCTAGCGATGGCGACCATCGCTGGATGCCCCGGCGCGCCGGACTGCGCTTGCGCGCGCCCGCGACCGGCGGCCAGCACCTCTATCTGCGCGGCGCCTGCCCCGACGAACAACTCCGCGCGGGGCCCCTCCCCGTGACGGTCACTGTGGATGGTTCGAAACTTCCCACCACCGTAATCCGGCCGGGAGAGAATGCCTTCGAGCTCGTCTTCGCGCTGCCCGATTCGGTAGTGGGCAAAGCGGAGATGCGCGTGACGGTGGAAGTAGGGCGGGTCATCCGCCCGGCCAGCGACCCCAGAGACCTCGGCCTGGTCTTCGGCTCCTTCGAGGTCCGGTAACTTCCAACCTATTTCTTGCTTTTCTCTGCGTTTTCCTCTGCGTTCTCCGCGTCTCTGCGTTGAACAGACACCTTCACCGGTAAATGATTTCCACTGAAGCACCGTAAACTGGAAAGATGTCCCCCGCCATCCTGGTCCGCGGCCTTCGAAAATCGTACGCGCTCAAAGCCGCCGTCGATGGCGTCGATCTCGAAGTCCCGCGCGGATCGTTTTTCGGTTTCCTCGGGCCCAACGGCGCCGGAAAATCGACCACCATCCGCATGCTCACCGGACTCATTCCCTGCGATGAAGGGAGCATTGAGATCCTGGGCTTCAAGCTCCCTGGGGACGAGCTCGAGATCAAGAAACGCATCGGCCTGGTGCCCGATGAATCGCTGCTCTTCGACCGTCTGAGCGGCGTCGAGTTCCTGGAATTCGTGGGGCGCATGTACGGCTTGCCGCGGCCCACCGCCATGGAACGCGCCGGGGAGCTGATGGACCTCTTCCAACTGCAAGCCGACCGCAAGATCATCGGCGAGTATTCCAAAGGCATGCGCAAGCGCGTTGCCATGGCCGCCTCGCTGATCCATCATCCCGAGCTATTCCTGATGGACGAGCCCTTCGAAGGCGTGGACGCCGTGGGTGCGCGCCTGATGAAGGATATCCTGACGGACCAGGTGCGGCGCGGCGCCACCATCTTCCTCACCACCCACGTGCTGGAGGTCGTGGAGCGGCTTTGCGACCGCGTGGCCATCATCAACGAAGGGCGCATCGTCACCTGCGGAGCGCTGAGCGACCTGCGCGCCGGCGGCGAATCGCTGGAAGACGCTTTCGTGCGCCTGGTGGGCGCGGGCCATCAGACCGGCCGGCTGGAGTGGCTATGATCGCGGCCATTCTGCGCGCCCAATTGCTCAGCATGCGGGTGGGCAGCCGCGGCCGCGTGTTCGGTGTCATCACCGGGCTCTTCTGGTACGGCATCTGGGTGGTGGTGGCCTGCGCCGTCTACCTTGCGGTATCGGCGGCGTCCGCCGCCCAGTTGCGGCTGTGGATGCCGTGGGGCGCACTGGGCGTGTGCCTGTACTGGCAGGCCATGCCGATTCTTTCGGCCAGCATGGGCTCCGCGCTCGACATGCGCAAGCTGATGGTCTATCCGGTGCCGCACGCAAAACTGTTTCAGGTGGAGGTGCTGCTGCGGCTCACCACCGGCGTCGAGATGCTCATGGTGCTCGCCGGGAGTCTCGCCGGCATGTTTCACAACCCGGTCGTCTCGGGATGGCTGGCGCTGCCCGCAGTGCTGCTGTACATCGTGTTCAACCTGCTCCTGGCGAGCGGCACGCGCAGTCTGCTGGAACGCCTGCTCTCCAAACGCAAGGTTCGCGAACTGCTGGTCTTCGTGATTTTCATGGTGTGGATGGTCCCCCGCCTTTTGTTTGCGACCGGCCATCGTCCCCAATTGACGGGTAATTGGACCCGGGTGATACAGAGCGTGGCGTGGCCGTGGACCGCCGCCGCGTGGGCCACGCTGGGACCGGGCGAACTCGCCAGTCTGCTCTCTCTCGCCGGCTGGACCCTGCTCGCCGGTTGGTTCGGCCGCGCCCAGTTCGAACGCAACCTGCGATTTGACGCGGTGGCCGCGCAAGCCACCCCACGGACCAACGGCGTCTCCCCAATGCAGGCGGCGGCCGAAGCGTTCTACCGCTTTCCCGCCAGATTGCTCCGCGACCCGCTGGCCGCCATCGTCGAAAAGGAACTGCGCTCGCTCGCGCGGACGCCGCGCTACCGCATGGTCTTCGTGATGGGGTTCTCCTTCGGCCTCATGATCTGGCTGCCTATGATTCTGGGCAACCGGGCCAACCGCAACCCCACGCTGTCGAAGCATTTCCTGACCCTGGTCTGCGTGTATGCGCTCACGCTGTTGGGGCAGGTTTCCTTCTGGAACTGTTTCGGCTTCGACCGGTCGGCGGCCCTGATCTACTTCGCCGCGCCGCAACCGCTGGCCAAAATATTCGCCGGCAAGAACCTGGCGTCGCTCGTGTTCATCTACCTGGAAGTCTTCATCCTGGCCGGCGTCACCAGCCTGTTCGGCGTGAATCCGGGGGCCGCGCAGTTGCTCGAAACGCTGCTCGTGATCGGCGTCTGTTCGCTCTACATGCTGGCGCTGGGCAACATCTCGAGCGTGCAGTATCCACGCGCCCTGAACCCCGAACGCGTGTCGCAGGGCGGCGCATCCAGCCGTTTTCAGGCATTGATCATGCTCTTGTATCCGCTCAGCCTGCTGCCGGTCCTGCTGGCCTACGTAGCGCGCTACGGTTTCGCCAGCGACGTAGCCTTCTACCTGGTCCTGGGGTTCGCCGCCGCGGTGGGAGCAGCGCTTTACTGGATCGCCATGGAATCGGCGGTCGCTACCGCGATCAAGCACCGCGAACGAATCCTGCACGATCTCGCCAACGCCGACGGCCCCATCGCAAGTAATTAGTTTCTTCTCTTCTGAGCTGGAGGATGTTACGGCTCGTCTGGCGCCGTGCCCAGGATGCTCTGCACATCGCGAGCGGCGTGGAGAACCCGGATGATCTGCAGGGGTTTGGTTTCGTGCCGATAGACGATCAAGTACGAATAGACGAGAAGGAATCGGTGCCGCCGGTCGGTTAGTTCGGCGCGCCAGTGGCCGATGCCGGGGTTCTTGGCCAGCTTGATCACGGCATTGTTCAATGCATCAAGGACCCGGTCGGCAGCTTCGATATTGTCGTTGGCGATGTAGTCCCAGATGTCGTTGACATCCTGCTTTGCGCGAGGCGTGAGGATGAAACGCTTCATCCCTTGCCGCGCTTCCGCCCGGCGCTGCGTTTGCGGATTTCAGCAAACGTCTTTTCACCGTCAACGAATTCGCCGCGGTCGGCCTGTGCACTGCCGATGGCGATTTCCTTTCGCAGTTCTGCCAACCGGAGCTGTTTCAACTCTTCTCGCTCCTTAAGAAGCCTTAGTCCTTCCCGCACCACCTCGCTCTGCGTTTGGTACATGCCGGTCTGGAGCAACTCGCCGATGAACTTGTCGAACACAGTGCCAAGATTGACGTTCATATCGGAACTGTAGCTCGCATAACCATATTTGTCAATTGTTGACAATCCGCGGGACGAGATCGTCACCCTCGTCACCCTCCAGCCCTTGGGGTGCTTAACGGTTTTGGGGGAGGCGGGCCGCGATACGCCGCAAACCCGGGACTGACACCAAGTTTCCGGCGCAGTTTGCCGGAAACTGGCTGTCTGT
>JADGNS010000562.1 GCA_017883355.1 Candidatus Solibacter sp. | reverse complement strand
GACCTCGTCTCCGGAGCATTCGTGGAGGCGGCCGGGTTTCCCACAGTACAGGGTTATCGGGTGTGGTTGAGACACGCTTCGCTCCGCGCATCGGATGCGCAACCAACTGCCGCGGCGGAAGCCGAACCGCCCATCCGCACCACGGCCGGGGTTCACGCTCTGACGAAAGAGGAAGCGTCGAAACATTACCCGGTCCGGATACAGGCTGTTGTTACCTACTACGACCATCACACCAACGCCGCCTTCCTGCGCGACGGAACCGGGGGAATCTACGCCGGCGGCCGGTCGCAGGAAGAGTACCTGAATACCGGAGATGAAGTCATCCTGACGGGGCTGACCGATCCGGGCAAATTCTCTCCCATGATCTCGAATGCCTTTGTCAAGGTCTTGGGCCCCGGCACACTCCCTAAACCAAGGCCGATTCGGCCCGACCGTGCCGCTGCCGGCCTGGAGATCAATGAACTGGTGGAAGTCGAGGGCATTGTCCATCCCCCTACTGTGGATGAGACTGGACGCACCATCTTCGACCTGGCAACCGGTTTCGGAACGGTACAGGCGCGTTGCCCCTGGCCGTTGCCCGAGAACTTCATCGATGCGAAGGTCAGGGTCTGGGGCACCTTCGGATCGGCGTTCAACCGGCACCGGGAGATGATCGGGTACACGCTGCACGTGCCATCGAGCGCGAGCATGCAGATCCTGGAGGCGCCGGCATCCAGTGAGGTTCCGCCCGAGCCGGTCCGCGAGCTTCTCGCGTTCTCCCCACTGCGTAAACCCGGCCACCGCCGCAAGGTGCATGGAGTTGTGACCATGAGCCGGAGCCGCGGCGGCATCTACATTGAGGACGACACCGGCGGGCTCGAGGTGGAAACACGGAATACCATTGGGGGGCCGCTGATTCCGGGGGACGTTGTGGATGCGATAGGGTACGCTGTACCGGGCCAGTATTCACCCGTCCTAAAAGACAGCAGCGTGAGAAAAACCGGCCGCGCTGCGCCGCCGGCGGCGCGTTTGATTACGCCGGACCAGGCGATCGAGGGAGAGTTCGACAGCCGTCTGGTCCGGATGGAGGGACGTTTCCTCAGCGACTCCAGCGACTTTAACGCCGACACCCTGGTGATTCAAAGCGGCCACCAGACATTCAATGCCGTGCTGGAACGCGCACACCGGCCAGCCGAAGTCGATCGTCTGCGCGAAGGCGCCCTCCTCCAACTGACCGGGATATTGTCCCTGCAAACCGATTCGGTGGTCCACTATGCCGTTGGGTCGTTGCCGGTGGCGTTCCGTCTGCTCATTCGCTCGGCGGCCGACATTGAAGTGGTCCAGGACGCGCCCTGGTGGAACACCGAACGCGCACTGGTGGTTGCGGGCGGACTGTTGGGAAGCATGCTGGCCGCACTCAGTTGGGTTACCCTGTTGAAACGCAAGGTCCGTAACCAGACAGGCGAGTTGCGTGATGCAAAACAGGCCGCGGAGGGCGCCAACCGGGCCAAGAGCGAGTTTCTGGCGAACATGAGCCACGAGATTCGCACCCCGATGAATGGCATCCTGGGCATGACCGAATTGGCCCTGTCCACGCCGTTGGATGAGGAACAACGCGATTTTCTCGCTACCATCCGGTCGTCGGCCGGCTCCCTGTTGGTGATCATCAACGACATCCTCGATTACTCGAAAATCGAAGCCGGCAAAATGGTCATGGCGCCGGTTCGCTTCAACCTTGCGGAGGAACTCAAGCCCGTGATGAAGAGCCTGGCTGTTTCCGCCCGCGGCAAAGGGATCGAACTCGTCTACTCGATTCAGCCCGATGTGCCGGCGCATCTGATCGGCGATCCGGTACGGTTGCGTCAAGTGATCATCAACCTCACGGGCAACGCCATCAAGTTCACCGGCAAAGGCGACATCGCCGTCAATGTCGCCGTCGAGGAAATCGCCGCAGCCGAGGCTACGCTGCACTTCGCGGTGCGCGATACGGGTATCGGTATCCCACCCGAGAAACAGAGCAAGCTGTTCGAGCCGTTCGAACAGGCCGATGCGTCGACCAGCCGGCGGTTCGGTGGGACGGGTCTGGGCCTGACGATTTCCAGGCGCATCGTGCAACTCATGGGCGGCAGGATCTGGGTAGAGAGCGCCCCTGGCGCCGGATCCACCTTTCATTTCACGGCGCGGTTCGAAACTGTCCCGCACGCCGTGGAGGCGCCAACGCAGGACGCCGCGGAGCAACTGCTGACGGTCCACAGGGCTATCGTTTCGAGCGAGTCGCCGAGGATCTCGGCCATTCCTGCGGAATCCGGCAGCACGGAATCCCCCATTCGGATTCTGCTGGTCGAAGACAACCCGGTCAATCAGAAGGTGGCCGCCGCCATGCTGAAGAAGATGGGGCATGAGGTGACGCTGGCATCGAACGGCGCCGAGGCCGTGCAGAAATGGCGCGAGGAGACATTCGACGTTGTCCTCATGGATGTGCAGATGCCCGTACTCGATGGCCTTGAGGCGACGCGCCTCATCCGTGCGGAAGAGCCGTCCGGCGGACGACGTATCCCGATTGTTGCATTGACCGCCCACGCGATGGGCGGTGACCGCGACCTGTGCCTCGCGGCCGGCATGGACGACTACATTAGCAAGCCCATCAGCAGCGACTCGTTGAGACAGGCGATTCTGCGATGCGGCGCGTGCCGGCAGGTCGACGCTTCCGCGGCAAAAGTTCATTCGACGCGGCTCTGATGGGAGGTTTCGTAGTACCAACGAGACCACCTAACCGCCGGCGATGGCTCCCACCAGCAGAAAGGGCTCCGCTCCGGTGGCGACCGCTTCGGGGAGCGGGGCGTCCGGTGGTTCGTGGGACAGATCCTGTTCGCAGGCGAAGAATCTCACGAACGGGCGCCGCTGTTGCGTGACGTGATCGCGGATGGTGCCGCGCAGCATGGGATAGCGGGCCTCGAGCGCGTCGAGCACCGAACGCTGGGTGACCTGACCCTCGACCTCGAGTTGCACCTCGCCAGGGATCTGCGCCAGCATCCGCAGATGGGCCGGGAGAATGACGCGAATCATGGCAGTGTCTGGACTTCCACCGACACCACGGCCGGCAGATTCCGGACAATGGGCGCCCAGGTGTCTCCGGCATCGGCCGACGCGTAGACCTGCCCGCCGGTGGTGCCGAAATACACGCCGCACGAATCGAGCGAGTCCACCGCCATGGCGTCGCGCAGCACGTTGACGTAGCAATCGCTTTGCGGCAGCCCGTTGGTGAGCGCCTCCCACTCCTCTCCGCCGGTGCGGCTGCGGTACACGCGCAGCTTTCCCTCCAGCGGATAGTGCTCCGAGTCGCTCTTGATCGGGACGACGTAGATGGTTTCGGGCTCGTGCGCGTGGACGTCGATCACGAACCCGAAGTCGGTAGGCAAATTCCCGCTGACCTCGCGCCACGAGTCGCCGGCGTTGTCGCTGCGCATGACGTCCCAGTGCTTCTGCATGAACAGCACGCTGGGGCGCGACGGGTGCATGGCGATGCGATGGACGCAGTGACCCACCTCCGCCGTCGGGTCGGGGATGTGTTCCGAATGCAGCCCCTGGTTGATGGCGCGCCACGTCTGGCCGCCGTCGTCGGTGCGAAAGGCGCCCGCGGCCGAGATGGCGACAAAGATCCGCGCTGGGTTGCCCGGGTCCAGCAGGATGGTGTGCAGGCACATGCCACCGGCGCCTGGCTGCCAGCGGGATCCCGAGCCGTGGCCGCGCAGTCCGGTAAGCTCCTGCCACGAAGTTCCGCCGTCGATGGAGCGGAACAAGGCGGCGTCTTCCACCCCGGCGTAGACGGTGTCCGGATCGGTCAGCGAGGGTTCGAGATGCCAGACCCGCTTGAACTCCCAGGGGTGCGGCGTGCCATCGTACCACTGGTGAGTGCCGATTTCCCCCTCGTAGGCGAACTTATTGCCCACCGGCTCCCACGTCTTGCCGCCATCGTTGGAGCGTTGGATCATCTGCCCGAACCAGCCGCTGGACTGCGAAGCGTACAGGCGGTTCGGATCGGCGGGCGAGCCCTTCAGATGGTACATCTCCCATCCTCCAAAGTGCGGGCCGGCGACGTCCCACCGTTGGCGCTTGCCGTCCGACGTCAACACGAACGCGCCCTTCCTGGTGCCGACGAGAACGCGCACGCTACTCATATTTCACGCCCCCTTCGCAGTTGACCATCCACGGAATGCCAAATTGATCGATCACCATGCCCGTTGAACGTCAGATAGGTATTGAGTTGCATCGTATACTCCCTTAGAAAAGATCCTCTACTTTTCAGCGATGGCCTTCATATTCGACAGACCGGAATCGAAATCCTTGCCGATCATGCTGTCCATGCTGATGAATACCGACATTATCTTCGCGACGTAGGCTTGAGGACCATACATCGCCCAGGTGACATCCGTGGAGCTGCCCTTGGATTCCAGGGTGAATTCGGTCGTGTTGTGGCCTTCGAATGGCTTCAGGAAATCCAGCTTGATCGTGACCTTGGAAC
>JADGNS010000561.1 GCA_017883355.1 Candidatus Solibacter sp. | reverse complement strand
GGCGCGCAGTTGCTCGAGGGGCGCGACTTTGCCAGCCGGGTGACCGCCAGTCTCGCCGAGACGTTCGACCAGGGCGCAGTAGCGGTGAAGATCTGGAAGAATATCGGCATGGGGATCCGCTCCAAATCGGGCGAGTATGTCCTGCCCGACAATCCAGCCTTCACACCGGTCTTCGAGGCGATTCAAAAGGCCGGCCGCACTGTCATCGCCCATATCGGGGAACCCGATGGGGCATGGCAGCCCCTGGATAGCTCCAACTCCGAAACTGGATATTACAGCAGCCATCCCGAGTGGCACATGTATGGCCGGCCAGGCATTCCTTCCAAGGAGCAGATCCTGGCGGCGAGGGACCGCTTCCTGGCCCGGCATCCCAAGTTACGCGTGGTCGGTTGCCATTTAGGCAGCGACGAAGAGCATCTCGACCGGCTGGCGAAGCGGCTGGACTCCTTTCCGAATTTCGCCGTCGACCTGGCCGCGCGCGTGCGCTACCTGGTCCGTGGCGATCATGAACGGGCCAGGGAGTTCCTGTTGAAGTACCAGGATCGTGTCCTCTACGCCACCGACTTCACACTCGATTCGGGCGACGATGCACGCGCCGCGGCGTCTCTCCAGCGGACACACGATCAGGACTGGAATTTCTTCGCCACTACGAACGCCATACAATACCGCGACCGCACTTACACCGGCCTGAATCTTCCGGAGGGGGTGGTTCGCAAGATATTTCACGGGAATGCGGTACGTTGGTTTCCGGGATTGATCCGGCAATAGACCGCACCGTTTATGACACAGCCGGCCCGTTATGTCATAGATGCGCGCCAGCATCTCCACCGCCAGAGCCGAGGCGAAGATGCCGTTCTTGCCCGGAATATGCCCGCGAATCGTCAGGCCGCCCGACGACTCGCCGCAGCGCGCCCGCGGCGTTGAGCGAGATGTCGATTGCCAAAGGCAGCGCGCCCGTTGCCTTCCCCGACTTCACGCGCGGGCGGTGGAAGGGGAGCGCCGCGTAGCCGGTTCAGACCACCACGACGTCGACGCCCTTCGCCCGGAGGGCGCCGGCCGTTTCTTCCTCCACGCGACGATCGGTGATGATGCGCTGCGCGCACTCGATCTTGCCGATTAGCGACAGGCTCCGGCGGCCGAACTTGCTGGCATCGGCCACCACCGTCACCTCATTGGAAACCCGGATCATCACGTTGTTGAGTTGGGCCTCCAGAATGTCGGGAGTGGAGAACCCCACGTCGGGATGCAGCCCGTCTACCGCAAGAAACAGGTGATCGGCATGCAGGTCCCGCAGCATGCGTTCGGCCTGGGGGCCGACAAAAGAACTGGACGCCCGGCGCAGGATGCCTCCGATCATGATGAACGAGATGCCCTCGGTCTCCGATAACTCGTAGGCGATGTTCAGCGCATTCGTGATCACCGTGAGCGGGCGGATGCGCGCGGCCTTGATCTGTTTGGCGATCTGAGCGGTCGTCGTCCCCGAGTCGAGAATGATCGTATGATGGGGCTTGAGCAGTTGGGCGGCCGCATGGCCGATGCGGGCCTTTTCGGCGTGGTGAATCGTCTCCTTGAAGCGCAGGGGGTAATCCACAACGGGATTCAGTTGCCGGACCGCCCCACCGTGAGACCGTAGCACGTCACCGCGTTCCGCGAGTACGTCAAGGTCTGCCCGCGCCGTAACGGCCGACACCTTGAACTTGCCCACGATGTCCTCGATCGTGATCCGGCCGCTCTCTTCGATCACTTCCTGGATCTTCTGCCGGCGCTCCTCGCCCAGCATGCGGTGCTTCTTCGCACCTCCGATTGCGTGTTCCACAACCCCAGTCTAGACGATCGGCGGGGAAATGATTACTCCGGCTTGGCCTCTAACAGCAGGTGCGCCTGGAATTGCACATCGAGCGTGCCCGCCGGGCCGCGGACGGTGCCGAGCGTCTTTCCGTTCTCGTAATCGCGCACGGTGTAGACACGGCGGTCGAGTCCCCGCAGTTCAACCTTGCCCTGCCATTGCGGCGCGAAGAACGCGTAGTACATGCTGCCCGCCTTGCGAATGGCATGGGCTTCCGGCCGGTAGAATCCGATGTCGTACAGGTCGCCCCGGTACTCGCCCTGCGAGAGCCGCTTCTCGTTGTAGAGCGAGATCCACTTCTGCCAGATCTGCTCCTTTTCCGCGGTCAAATCCAACCGGTTGTTTCTGCCGGACCCTGTGGGCCAGGTGAACTGCGTTCCGACAACACCACCCACTCCGACGGTGGAAGCGAAGTCCTGACGGCCATCGCTCAACTCCACGTGATCGCCGAAATAGGCGGTGGCGTCCCCATGCAGAGCCTTCAGGGTTTTTCCCTTGGTCCGGACCTGCCAGGAATTGTGCGGGTCCGAAGCCACGCTCATGTTCAGATTCGGCAAGGTATAGACATTAAAGGCGGTGCCGCAAGGGCACCACTCCACCAGCGCGTCCGGCTTGATACTGCGGGCGGTCTCGTAGATCGTTTGGAAGAATCGCGCCAACCCTTCCACCGACTCTTCCGGCCGGGCATGTTTGTGCGCCGGATTGTAGCAGGGTGGCACCGCATTCATGTGTTGGCCATCGAGTTTCAATCCATCGTAGCCCCACTCTTGGATCATCTTCACGACCAGCTTTTTGTGGTGCTCCAGCACCGCCGGATCGGCGGGACAGAGATACCAATCGTTCCAGTAGGAGATCTTCTGCTTCGATCCATCGGCATTCAGCAGCAATTGTTCCGGGTGATCCTTCGCCAGGTTCGAATCGGGCTTGACCGCGAGCGGCGCCCACCAGATTTGGGCGCGAAAGCCCTGCGAATGGATCTTGTCCACCAGCGCTTTCATATCGGCGTCGCCAGCGGGGAATTTCGCCGGCACGAGTCCCCAATCGCCGTCGGACGACTGCCAGCCGTCATCCACACCCACCCAACCGAAGCCCAGCTTCTTGACTACCGGCAGGGCGCCTTCCACCTGCTTGGGCGTGAAGGTCCGCCCGTAGCCCCAGGCGCACCAGATCGGTTCAAATGCGCTGGCGGGAGCGGCCGCGAACTTCAGGCCCCGCTTTTGCATCACCGCGCTGTAACTCTTCAGAGTCTGGAAGTAATCGCCGCGGTGGACGGCCGCAAAACTGCGAAACGTCTCCAGGGTGCCGCCAGGTTTGAGCGCCTGAGGAGTACGGAAGCTCAGCTCCAGCGTGGCTCGCGTGGCATCGGGCATGGCCACGGGGAGCGAGACCAGTTTGGCGGTCGTCTCGATGTGGCCGACGGCCAGTCCCACGTCCCGGCGCCATATGTCCGTCACTGGCGTGCCCCCGCCATAATCGGTGGCGTTCATGCCGAGGTAGTTCTCTTGTTTAAAACCCACCTTCAGCGGCAGCACCCAGTCCGGCCTCCGCTCGTACGAGCCGCTCTGGAGCGACCAGAAGGCCGGCTCGGCCGCGCCCGCTTCCGCCGCGATCGAGTAGCGATTGTTGGTCCAGGCGGCCACCTTCATTTCCGCCTTGCCTTGATTCGTGTATCGCACCTTCAGAAAGATCATGCGCGGGAAAGCGTCATACACGGTGGCGAGCACAGTCTTCCGAACCTGCCCCGCGATCCCGGTGACCGACACCTCCCGCCCGGCGCCCAGTTCGTCGCGAACGCTCTGCTGCTTGCTGCCCTCCAGGGCGAAATCGCGCAGCTCGGCCCCGTCGATAGTTACGGTCTCGGAGGCCTCGAACGGGCCAAGCGCTATCTCTTTGCCGTCGAATCTGGCAATGACACGACTGTGCAGCGTGGAGTCGAACTCCAGGCGGATCTCCTTGCCGTCCACCTTGACAGGCGACGATGCGGCGCGCAAAACGCTCCATGAGAGCAGGACGGCGCCCGCGCATAAGATGTAGATCGCGGTAGGAAGGGGATGCTTCACTTTAGAACTCCGTAGGATCACTGAAACCACTGCTTTCCACTGAACTGAGCGGCCTTCACGCCGGCATCGGCTTTCACCGCCCCGCGCAAACGACTGGCGCACGCTGCCGGTCCCGGCGTGGTAATGAAGATTCTATCTCACGGTGGGCCAAATACATCCCTGTTCCAATGTGTTGATCGCGCTTCCCGCCGGGAGCTACACTCTGGCCGCCCCCTTGACACGACCGCCGAGTTTCGTATTTGATCTTTCTGAAAGGTATTTTAGAGATAACGGGTGTGGCTGTCAAGTTTTTTTCTATCGTTTTGTTTTTTTTGTTTGGGTTCAAGCGGGATACATATTGCTTTGACTCTTGCTTTACCTTTGTTCTGCCTGTACTATGGAATGCGGTCATGTGCGGGCCGGGCAGGGCCGCGCAATCGAACCACTGCGCGAGGGACCGCGTCTGGGCGCCTTGCGGAGGAGGAACACCGTGAGCGGGAAACGGACTGTGTTCATGACCCCAGGTGTGCTGTGCGCGTGTCTGGCTCCAGCCGTCTATGCCTGGCAGGAAATCCAGAAAACCTACCAGGCGATCGGCGTCCCGGGCCGGGGACAACAA
>JADGNS010000560.1 GCA_017883355.1 Candidatus Solibacter sp. | reverse complement strand
ATGTCGTGCTCCACCAGAATTGCCGGAACGCCGGCAGCGCTCGCGCGCAATCCAGCCGTGTGAGTGAACTCGAATTGCACCAGGTCGGGCCGCCATTCGCGGCAGATCTCCGCGATCAGCGCGCGCAGGCTGGGACATTCGAGTTGCCGGGCCTGTTGGGGGAACCCTTCCGGCGCCGGTGAGGTCTCGTCGATATCGACGATGTAGACCTGGCGAAAGACGTCGTGCAGCTTCTCGTAGTCCACCGCCTCCTGGTGTTCGCGTACCGCCACCAGGACGAAGTCCACCTGCTCGGAGAGCGCGCGGCAGAGGTTGTAGATACGCACCGCGCCGCCGTGCGAGAGCGGGAAGGGCAGAAACGGGGAGACCAGCAGGACCTTGAGGCGCTCCTGGCCGGACACGCGGGCGGGCGCGATGGTCCGCGAGGAAAACGCAATGTTGCCGCGCGCCAGGAGGGGCTGGCGCGGGCCGAGCTTTCTCCACTCTCTATCCAGCACCACGCGCAGGAAGAACGCGGTCTCTTCGGCGGGGAAGTCGGGCTGGGGGGCCAGCGCGCCAGCCTGGCCGGCGCAATAGGAGTGCCAGCCGGCGGCGGAGGCCTTCCAGAAAAGCAGCGTCCACGCGGCGATAGGGAGCGCAACGTCCGGGATCCCGAGCGCGGCCAGTTTGCGCGCGTCCACCACGATGCAGGAGCCCACCGGCGCCAGCACGCGCGTCCTCTCGGCAGGCTGCAACGCGCGGAAGGGGGCCGTAGGGATTAGCAGCGGCTTCCAAGCGCGGTAGCTGGATTGGCGCGAGACGGCGAAGCAGCGGCCGTCTTCGAAAAGCGGCAGCAGGTCGTCAATCTCTCCTGGACCGCTGCCGTCATGCCAGACCAGGTAGCGGGCGCCGCCAGGGCGCAACAACCTCTGGATCGCCGCAGCGTCCCAATCGGGCCCCTCCTGGCAGTAATGGACCGTGCCCTGCGCGGGGTCGCCGGCGGCATCGGGCACCTCAAGAGTGTCATCGCCGTGCAGCCTGGCGAAAACCCGGCGGTGCGGATAGCCGCAAAGGCGAAGCACCGACGCCACAAGGAGGAGTAGGAGTGCGCCGGCCCAGTCCTTCACTCTGGTAACGGTTGGGCCGCGCCAGATGTGGTAGCGCAGAAGCTGCCACACATCGTTAAGGACTTCGCGGGCGCGGACGTCGGCGTTGTGTCCCGCTTCCAGCACGAGGTGACCGAAATGCACGGCCACGGAGCGCGGCGTACCGGGCAGAAAGTCGCCGCTGCGATTCAACAGCAGCGCGCGGAAGGGAGGGATCAGGAATGGGGCGGATTTCAACAGCCAGTTGCCGCGTTCACCGGTCCAGGCGCCGATAGCGAGCGCGGCGCGCAGCGGCCAGAAGTGCTTCTGCGCCTGAAACAGCAATCGCCAGGGGCTGGAGCCGACGAACACGCGCTCGCAGAGAACTGCCGTCTCCGCGGACGGCGGCACCGTAGAGTAGAGCCAGACGGGCGTCCCAGGAGCGCCTTGCCGGAGGTACAATACCGCCTTGGTTGCGTCTGCCGTCTGGAAGGCAAAGACGGCGGCAACGCGCGGTCTACCGACTCCGCCAGCCAACTCGTTGGACCGGCTGGTTTCCTGGTGCGTAGTCCCCAAAAATCCCCGAAAAAATAGAATTGCGCGCGAGAGCACTGAGTTTATCACAGCGCGAACCACACAAAATGTGAAATGCCCTGAGCCCCCTGAGCCTGAGCCGGTTGCCGCCTGGTCCGGTATTAACCTTGGTTAACTCAGGCCGGCTATCGAAATCGATCTTAACTGCCCAGGCATCGGGAGCTTAGAGTGGTGCTAACGATGCCCATAGCCCACAGTGCGACTGCACCAGGAGTTGCTGTCGGCGAGCGTTCGGGGCGACAGGCGGCGGGCTATCCCCCGCTCATGCTCTACGGAGCGCTTTCCATGGCGCTCGGCTTCGCCCTGCAAACCTGCGCGGGGCTCTGGGCGTTCTGCTCCGTTTTCACCGCCTCTGGCACCACCCGGCATTCGGAGATTCCGCTGATTTCCTATAGCGCGATACCCATCATCGTCGGCGTCCTATTGATCGCCGCGGAACTGGCATTTCAGCTTCCGAAGAAACGCGCGCACCGGCGCGTCGTGGCCGACACGATACAGAATCGGGACCTGACGGTAATCCTGACCGCTTATAACGATGAATTGAGCATCGGTCCCGCGGTTGCGGACTTTCTCGGCCACCCCGGGGTGCGCCGCGTGCTGGTGGTCGATAACAACAGCAGCGACCGAACCAGCGAAGTTGCCGCCCATGCCGGCGCCATCGTCATCCGGGAGGAAAATCCCGGATACGGAAGGTGCGTTTACCGCGCCTTCGAAGAAGCCCTCAAGTACACCGACACGGAGCTGATCCTGCTCTGCGAAGGCGACATGACCTTCCGCGCCTTCGACATCGATAAGTTCCTGGCTTATATTCCTCACGCCTCCATCGTCAACGGAACGCGCATCGTCGAGCAACTTCGCGACCGCGACACCCAACTGAGCACCTTCATCTACTACGGCAACTTCGCCGTAGGCAAGCTGTTGGAGTTGAAACACATCGGACGCGGCACCTTCACCGATGTCGGAACCACCTACAAGCTCTGCCGCGCCAGCGCGCTCGCGCGCCTCCTGCCTCATCTGGATCGCCGGGTCAACCTCGAGTTCAATGCCCACTTCCTCGACACGGCTCTGGAAAACGGAGTCGACATCGTGGAGTGCCCCATCACGTTCTTCGCCCGCGTGGGAAAGAGCAAGGGCGGCAATGTGAACAATACCCGCGCATTGAAGGTCGGGCTCCGCATGATCGCAGGCATCCTCATGAGCTGGCGGATTCTGGTTCGAGAGTAGATGCCCGAATACCACGACACCAGGCTGCAACACGACAGCCGGCGCGAAACCTTGTGGAAGACGCTGTGTGAATCTTTCTTTCAGCGCTTCGTCAAGCCCGGCGACACGGTCCTCGAACTCGGTTGCGGCTACGGCGATTTCATCAACCACATTCAATGCGCCACCCGGATCGCCGCCGACCGCTGGCCCGGCATCGCCGAATACCTCAACCAGGAGGTGAGAGCTGAAGTCGGCGAGATCACCAGCCTGAGCGGCATTGCCAGCCGTTCGGTGGACTTCATCTTCGCCAGCAACGTATTTGAGCACCTGACCAAACCCGAGATGGCGGCGTGTATGAACGAGGTCAAGCGCGTCCTCCGCCCCGGCGGCACACTCAATATCGTGCAGCCCAACTACCGCCTCTGCTACGCCGAGTACTTCGACGATTACACCCACGTGTCCATTTACTCCGACCGCAGCCTGAGCGATTTTCTGCGCGCCAATGGGTTCCGCATTCTGCAATGCCAGCCGCGGTTTCTTCCGCTCACCATCAAATCCAGGCTGCCCGTCTGGCCGGCCCTCATCAAGGCATATCTCGCCTCTCCCCTGAAGCCGCTTGCCAAGCAGATGTTCATACGGGCCGGTCTCGAGGAGGGTCATGTTGCTGGATAGCCAGTCCGCACCCGCCGCGCCGGCGCTTCCGGCCGCGGTCGAGGCCGAACCCGGCAAGCCGACGGTCTGGCCGGCGCGGCTGTTCGTCGCCGCTCTCTTTGCTATCTGCGGCGTCACCGCGTTCATCGGCGTGACTCCCGTCGTCATGTTCGGGCACGACATCTTCTTCTTTCTCGATAACAGCTACCGTGTGCTCCAGGGGCAGATTCCGCACCGCGATTTTCAATCGGCATGGGGACCGCTCATGTACCTGATCGATGCCGCAGGTCTGCGATTGTCGGGATTGCGGCCCGAAGGCCTCGGGTATGCCACTGCGATTTTCGGCGCGCTGGTCTCCATCTGGGCCTGGCTGGTGGCGCGGCGCCGGGTTTCGCCGGTGGCGGCCTGCGTCGTCGGCGTCTACACGCTCCTGCTGATCACCGCGCCGTTTTCGCTCGGCTACGGACCGCTCAACTTCAGCCATGCCATGATCTACAACCGCTACGGCTTTGCTCTGCTCGGCATCGTCATGCTGGAGTGTGCGGGCACTTCCCCGGGCGCCGGCGGAGCATGGTCCACCGGCATTGCCGTGGGATTGCTCGCGTTCCTGAAGGTCACTTATGCCGTGGTGGCCATCCCGCTGATCCTGATCTGTGGCGGCGCGAACCTTTTCCGCAAGAGGAGGCTGCTTGCCTTGTGCGGCGGCGGCGCGATGGTTGTCATCCTCGTGCTGCTCTACCTGAGGTTCGATATTGCCGGCATGGTTGGCGATCTCGCCATGGCGGCCAGCGGGCGCAGCAGATCCTGGAAGCCACGCCAGATCTTCCTGTTGGGATTCGGCCAGCTTACCGAGAGCATTCCTCTTCTGCTCCTGGCTCTGGCGATGGGTTCGTCGCGCCTCCGCTGGTGTGCCGTTGCTGTCGGGACCCTGGCCCTCGAAGGGTTCCTGCTTTCCACCAACCATCAGCCGTCTACCCTGCCGCTCAATGGATTCGTCGCCGTC